>PWQI01000441.1 GCA_003556805.1 Trueperaceae bacterium
TACAGCCGCGCGAATGAGCGGGAGGCCGACGATCTGGGCATGGAGTACACGGCCCGAATCGGCCAGAATCCCGCCGGTATGGTTAGCTGCCGTTGCCGCACACTGGCCATCCGAATCAGGCGGTCTAACGCCGGACATGGGGTCCTGGGGTTGAGGCCGCCGGGAGGATGGTCCTATGGGGAAGAAACAGAAAAGACAGAGGAACCGGAAGTACTCGGAGTCGGAGCGACGTGCCGCCGTAGAGCGCGCGGGAGAGGTGGGCCCGGCGGTCGCATCGAAGGAGCTCGGCATCCCGGAAGGGACCCTGACGTGCTGGACGCACCTGGCTCGGCGTGGCAAGACCGCAGGGGCGCAGACGGAGGCGGGGAACGAGCCCGAGAGGCCCAAGCCGACGTCGGCGTGTGAGACCAAGGCGGGATCCAATCCAACGGCTGCGGCCCCGGATGCCGCCGCCGCGTCGGGCACCGCCGAGCCCAAGGCGACCGATGTGACGGAGACGCAAGCGGAACCGAGCCAGAAGCGGAATGTCGCGCGCGTCTACACCCCTTCGCAGCGCGCCGAAGCGCTGGAGTTGGCGGCGAAAGTGGGCGTGGCCGAGGCGGCGCGCACCCTGGGCATAGCGCGCTTCTCGATCTACGACTGGCAGCGGAAGGTCAAACTCGCGGCCCAGGGCAAGAGCGCTACGAGCCCAGTCACGGGCTCGGACGCCGACCCCCGCGACGAGCGCGACCGGCGCATTCTCGAGGAGTGGCGGGCGCATCCGGGACTGGGGCCGAGCCAGATCCGCAACCAGCTCCGCCGCGCCGGCTTCAAGGTGAGCGTGCACTCTGTCCGCTGCGTCATGGACGACAACGGCTACGTCTCGCCGAAGGTGCGCCGCCAAGAGGTCCACGACCGCCGCTACGAGGCCACGCGGCCCAACGCCCTGTGGCACATGGATTTCCTGCAGCGCTACGTGCACAAGCAGCAGGTCTCCGTCCTGCTCCTGCTCGACGACTACTCGCGCTACATCGTCGGCGCCTCGCTGTGGGACGCCGACCGTTCGCAGGCCGTCCTCGAGACCTTCGAGGCGGCCGTCGCCCTGCACGGCAAGCCCGAAACGGTCATGAGCGACGGTGGGGCTGCCTTCTGGGCCTGGCGCGGCGTCTCCCAGTTCACCCGCCTGCTCGAGGAGCTCGCCGTCGACCAGCTCGTCGCCAAGCTCCCGCAGCACAACGGCAAGCTGGAGGTCCTCAACGCCAACATCCAGAAGGAGCTCTTCAACCAGGAGCGCTTCTTCGACCTCTCTGAGGCTCACCGCCGCCTGCTCGCCTGGGTCGATTTCTACAACTACAAACGCACCAGCCACGCCCTCGGCGGCCTGCTCGTGCCGGCCGATCGCTACCACGGCCGCGCCCACCGCGTGCTCGCCGAGCTCGAGGCTGGACGCCCCGCCGACGGAATCGGCGAGCCGCTGGCCGTCGCCGCCCGCTGCCTCGACATGCTGCGCGTCTCGAGCCGCGGCGGTCAGGTCGAGGTCTTCCTCATGGGCCAGCGCCTCTGGCCGAGCGCCGGATAAAAAAAAGCGGGCATGACGTCCCAGCTCACGGTAGAAGGAGTTTGCTAAAGACAGCCCTTCCGCCGGGGCAAGGAGTCACGCCCGCATGACGATTGTAGCCGATCGCGTCGCCGCTTTGAAGCCCTCGATTCGCGCAACCGTACTGCTGCTCGCGCGCCACCTGTCGCCCGACGTCTGTCGCAGCCTCTCCATCGACGACATCATCGAGCTCTCCGGCGTTTCCCGCTCGCAGGCCTACGAGTTGTTCCCGCGCCTGCTGGACGCCTGCGCCACCCTCCACCGCCCCGTGGGACGGCCGGCCGCCACGACGGAGTGCCACGCGAGCTTTTCCGTCGCCTGCCGCGTGCGAGACTATCTCGCTCGCCACCCGGGTACCGTCAGCGGAGCCGGCGCACGCCGCCAGTACAGCGAGCCTTTCCGCGCCTTCATCATTGACCTCTCCGCTGCGGGACAGCCCGCCGCCGACCTCACCGTCGACCAGTTCGCCAACGCCTGCGGCGTGCCGCTTGGTACCCTCAAGGACTGGCTTCGCCTCCCCGGGAGGGCCAAGGAAGACACGCCCCATGCTTCGGACGACCCTAACGATTCCGACGCCCCAGACGAGCCTGCCGCTGGCAGCCGGAAAGACCCCAACGACTCCGACGCCGGCGCGCGGCCTGCGAGCATGGAGGAACTCGCCGGCAACCCTCAGGTCGCCACACTCCTCCACGCATGGATACACTGGGACGGCACGTTCTCGAAATTCTGCTCCCATGCCTGGGAGCACCTGCGACTGCCGTGGCGCCATACTTTCATCGCACGGCTCCTCGAAGCCGCCGGCCTCAGACAGCCCAAGCGACGCAAAGCCCAACGACCCACATGGAACCGCGATACCTTCCGGCGCCTGTTTCCCGGCGCCCAGTGGCTCGGCGACGGTACCACCCTCGCCATCCGACTCCGTGGTCGCTGGCACGCCTTCAATCTCCAGGCCTCCCTCGACGTCGACTCCAACGCCGTCGTCGGGCTCCAACTCGGCGATGTCGAAAACGAAGCCGCCGTCCTCCAATCCTTCCTCCACGGCGAAACGACCACCGGCGAGCGCTCCGTTGCCCTCACTCTCGACGGCAAATCCTGCAATCACACCGACAAACTCGCCGACGCCGCCGAGCCCACCATCGTCGTCCCCGCCACCCCGGGCCGCGGCCAGGCCAAGGCTCCCCTCGAGGGATTCTTCGGCCTCTTCAACCAGACCGCTCCCCCCCTCCACGTCGACGGCAACAACGAACGAGAGCTCGCCCGCTCGTTCCTCTTCCTCCTCGTCCTCGTCTGGAGTTGGGCCCGCAACGGAAAACCCAGAAAGCGCCTCGGCAACCGCTCTCCCGCCGACTACTACAAAGCCGCCGAACCCACCGAAGAAGAGCGCGCCGCCGCCCGCGCACACGCCGACGACCTGCTGCGACGATACCAACGCTTCTGCGAAACACGACGACGACGCGCCGACCCCGCACGACGGAAAATCCTCAAGGACGCCCTACAGCGACTCGGTTTCAACGACCA
>PWQI01000301.1 GCA_003556805.1 Trueperaceae bacterium
GGCTGGCCTCCCCTTTCGTCCCGGAAGCGGAAGCGCCGGGCGTAGCGCACCGCGAGCGCGACCTGCAGCGCGAAGAGCGCCACCGCGACGCCCAGGTCCTGATGAGCGTACGTCATCGCCCCGTAGAGGCCGCGCCCGTGACGATCGTGAGCGCGCCGCTCGAGGTGCCCACGACGAAGGCGCTCGAGGCGGGCACCGCCGGCCAGGTTCCGACGTCGAACAGCGCGCCGCTCAGCGAGCCCCAGGAGGCGTTCGGACGTTGTCCCTGTCGCTCGTGCGCCGTGCGGGAACAGGTGTCTGAGCGCAGCCGACCGGCTCGCGCGCGACCGCATGGAGGGCGCCTTCGCCAGCGAGGTCGCCGGCGTCCTCGCTTCGGTCGTGTAGCGTCGTACGGAAGCGGTGCCGGCGATGCCGTAGCGACACGTCATCCAGCACAGTCCGCGGGTCGGGCGTTGCGCTCGGCTCTCGAGCCCAGATCCTCAGGAGCGTGATCCCATGGATACTTCGATCTTACGCGGCTGCATGCCGGCCCTGATGACGCCTTGCGACGCCGACGGTGCGCCGGCATACGACGTCCTCGTGCGCAAGGGGCAGGCGCTCATCGACGCCGGCATGAGCGGCGTCGTCTACTGCGGCTCCATGGGCGAGTGGCCGCTGCTGACCGACGAGCAACGCCAGGAAGGCGTACGGCGGCTGGTCGAGGCCGGCGTCCCCGTCGTCGTCGGCACCGGCGCGCAGAGCCCCGCCGCGGCCGCGGCCCACGCCGCCCACGCACGCGCGGTCGGCGCCCAGGGCCTGATGGTGATCCCACGCGTACTGTCGCGCGGCACCTCGGAGCGCGCCCAACGCGAGCACATCGCCCGCGTCCTGGCCGCCGCACCCGACCTGCCGGCCGTGATCTACAACAGCCCCTACTACGGTTACGAGACCGGGCCCACGCTGTTCTTCGAGCTGCGCCGCGACCATGCGAACCTTGTGGGATTCAAGGAGTTCGGCGGCGCCGCGGCCCTCACGCGCGCAGCGGAGCACATCACCCACGCCGACGACGAGCTGCTGCTGCTGGTCGGCGTCGACACCCAGGTGTTCCACGGCTTCGTGCACTGCGGCGCGGCCGGCGCGATCACCGGCGTCGGCAACTGCCTCCCAACCGAGATCCTGCGGCTGGTCGAGCTGTGCCGTCGCGGCGCCGCGGGCGACGCCGAGGCGACACGCCTCGCCCGCGAGCTCGACGACGCGCTCCACGTGCTCTCGACCTTCGACGAGGGACCCGACCTGGTCCTGTACTACAAACACCTGGCGACGCTCCTGGGCGACGAGGAGTACGCGCATCCAGTGGATCCGGGCGACGCGCTCAGCGCCAGCCAGAGGCGGTTCGCTACGGCGCAGCTGCGGCGCTTCCAGACCTGGTGGCGGGATTGGCCCGGAGCGCGGGCCGACGCGAAGGCCGCTGCACGGCGAGCGTGAATGCGCGTCGAAGCCGGTCGCGGGCTCGACGTTCAGGTGCGACCGCGCCGCGAGGGTCAATGACAGGCACCGCGCCACCCTCAGCGCCCTGCGCACGCCGGCCTGCCTCGGCCGGGATGCGCTCACGGCGAAGCCCGCTGCGGTCTGCCCGGCGAGCAGCCGGCCGTTGGTCTGCAGAACCCGGTGGCACCCACGCCACACCGGCATGATGTCTGGCACGAACACGTTCGAGACGGAATGGAAGACCAGGCTGAAGCGCACGACGTTCGCCCCGGCGGCAGCCACGACAGGTGCCTGTTGCCCACCACCCGAGGGCGATGCCGGCTTCTTGTGCCCCCGTGTCGAGCGCGGCCCGGCAGGGAGTAACCTGCAGCGGCCACGCGGGCCGACTCGGTAAGCTCTCGCGTCGACCGTTTCGGCTGCCGGTGCAGCCTCGAGGCGGTGGAGGCTGCTACGATGCAGGGATCGAAGTGGTTCGGCTCGGCTGAACGTCCCGGGCCGGTGCGGGTCGCCTGAAGTCGCTGCCGCGATCGCGGTGTCGGCGTCACGTTCACGTGCCGTGCTCGCCACGGCCGCACGCCGGCTACGACGAGCGCGACCGAACTGGAGGCGATCCATGCACGAGTCCTGTGGACGGTCCCGGCGCACGCTGGTGCGCTGGATGTGGCGACCGCTCCTGGTGCTCACGCTGATCGCGGTGCTGCCATGCACTGCGCTGGCCGAGAGCGAACCATGGTGGGAGGAGGCCGCGGTTCAGACGCGTGACGAGTTCGACGCCGTCAAGGACGCCGTCGACCAGACCGTCGGCTGGATCGACAGCGCCAAGCAAGGGCTCGAAACGTTCGAGACGTACGTCGTCTCGAACCTGTCGGGCCCCGAACGCGACACCGTCCTGGCACAACTCCGCGGCGCGCAGGGGGCGCTCGAAACGCACGGCCAACCGTTGCGCCTGGCCAGCGGCCGCCTCGGACAGGTGGCATCGGTCGTGGATGGCGCGTTCGAGCTGAAGGCGCTCGCGGAGGCTGCCCGGGCACGGCGCGGCGGTGACCTGGCCAGCGCCATGCACGTCATCGGTGAGGCGATGAAGCGCTACGGTCAGGACGTACCGGCGGTCGGTGATCTGATCACCTTCTACGGTGACGCCATCGGCACGATCCTGGATGGGACCGACGCCATCGCGAACCTGGCTGAGGACAACCGGAACCAGGGTAGCTTCGGCGGCTCGGGAACCTACCTCGGAATGGAGAACCCGTACTACCAGGCGCTCGTCCGCCAGTTCGGTGCCGACTTCGCCGACGAGACCTCGTTCGAGCCCGTCGACTTTCCCTACCTCTACCAGGCGTCAGAGAACGAGTTCAGGAACTTCACCCTGATCTGGGACCCGGCGACCGAGAGTTGGGAGCGCGTGAACCGGTCGCCGGACGCGATGGCCGCGCTCTACCGCTCCTACGTACTCGCTCGGGGGCACCCCACGCCACAGGTTCTCCGCACTCTGGGGGGCCCGAGCTTCGACCCGGCCCGCGAACGGCTCCAGGCCGGCACCGAAGCCGTGGAGATGTGGGCCGGGTTCTTCCGGAACTACGACCTGGCGTTCACCAACGTCAACATCGCCAGCGACTACGA
>PWQI01000085.1 GCA_003556805.1 Trueperaceae bacterium
AAGCAGGCGGTCGTCGCGAGCACGCCGACGCCGGGACCGGAGGCGCCCCCGCCGGCCAAGGAGGGGGTGGCGCGCAAGTACACGCCGTCGGAGAAGGCTCGGGCGCTCGAGTACGCGGCGGCACACGGGGTTCGGGCGGCGTCGAAGAAGCTGGGGGTCAGCCGCTTCTCGCTGTACCAGTGGCAGCGGCAGGTGAAGCGGGCGGCCGAGGGCAAAGGCTCGTCGCCGACGAGCGGACCGGACCCGAAGGACATCGAAGCGCAGCGCGACCGTGAGATCCTCGGCGAGTGGCACAAGCACCCGGGGCTCGGTCCGAGCCAGATCCGCAACCAGCTCCGGCGGCGCGGGGTGAAGGTCTCGACGAACACCGTGCGACGGGTGATGGAGGACGTGGGCTACCGGCCGCCCAAGGTCCGTCGGCAGCCGCACGACGAGCGGTACGAGGCCGTACGTCCCAACCACATCTGGCATCTCGACTACCTGCACCGGCACATCAACCGCGCTCCGACATTCTCGCTGATCCTGCTCGACGACCACTCGCGCTTCGTCGTCGGCCACGGCACGGACGACGCCGAACGCGCCGACTTGGTCATCGAGACCTTCGAGAAGGCCGTGGCGCGCCACGGCAAGCCGGAGATGGTGCTGCACGACAAGGGTTCGGCGTTCTGGTCGTGGCGTGGTATCTCGCGCTTCACAGCGCTGCTGACCGAGATGGGCATTGACCAGATCGCGGCCGAGCACAAGGAGTGGAACGGCAAACTGGAGGTTTTTAACGCGAATCTAGCCAAGGAGTTGTTCGACGTGCAGCGCTTCTATGATACGGCCGAGATGCGTCGCCGCCTCGCCGCGCACCTGCACTGGTACAACCACGCCCGCACGAACCACGCGCTGGGCGGCCTGCTGGTCCCCGCCGATCGCTACTACGGACGCGTCGAGGAGGTCCTCGCCCGCATCGAGGCCGGCGCCGGCCGTGAGCTGGGCGACGGGCTGGAACTGCGTGACCGCCGCCTCGAACTCTTCAAGGTATCGAGCCGCGACGGAGTCACCGAGGTCTGGCTAATGGGGCAGCGACTGCTCGAACTGCGCTCCTGAAAACAGGAAGTCCCTCGCGAGTTGCGGTAGAACGGGGGTGCTGAATCTCCGTGAACCACCCACGAGGGACCAATGCCTCTTATACCTGATTCCGACCACCGTGTCTCGCCCCTGCTCGTTGCGGCCCTGTTGCTCGCCGCCCGGACGTTCCTGCGTGCGCTCGGCCTGACGCCGCCGGCGGAGGCCGACGTCCTCGCAGCCACCGGCGCCAGCCGCAGCCGCGCCTACGAGCTGCGAAACGAGCTGCTGGAGTGGCTGCCCATGCTCCTGCGCCCGGTCGGCCGGCCTCCCGGCGAGCCCGCCGTCCCCAAGCCCTCTCGAACTGCCGAGATCAGCGCCACAGCCCTGCGATTCGTCATGGACCACCCCGGCTGCGTCTGGGGCGCGAAGCGACGCGGCTACAGCGACGTGTTCCGCATCTTCGTCGTCGAACTCCGTGAGAAATACGGCGACCTCGACCTGGTCGCTTTCGCCGACGCCGTACAGGTCCCGCTCGGCACCACCGAGGAGTGGTTGCGCGTCGGCCGTCCGGTCGCACCGTCGCCGGAACCGCGCGCCGCAGTGCCGAACGAGTCGCAGGCCGCTGGGCTGCACGTCCAGACCCTGCTCAATGCCTTCCAACGCTGGCGCGGCACCTTCACCGACTTCTGCCAGCACGTCCAACACCACCAGCGCGTGCCCTTCGGACACGCCCGCATCGCCACCATCCTACACGCTTGCGGAGTGCGCCCCCTCGAACGCCGCCCCGGCCGCTCACCTGACGAAGCCGCGCTGCGCGGAGCCTTCCAGACCTTCTTCCCCGGCGCCCAGTGGGTCGGCGACGGTATGCAGCTCCCCGTCACAGTGGACGGCAAGCGTTTCACCTTCAATGTCGAACTCGACGTCGACGCCTTCTCGGCTGCCATCGTCGGCGCCTCGCTGCGCGACGAGGAAGACGCCCAGGCCGTCATCGAGGCCTTCGACGACGGCGTCGAGACGACGGAACAGCTCCCCATCGCCCTCCTCCTCGACAACCGCCCGTCCAATCACACCAACGAGGTCGACGAAGCGCTCGGCGATACCCTGAAGATCCGCGCCACCATCCGCCGTCCCCAGAACAAGGGCCACGTCGAGGGCGCCTTCGGTCTGTTTCAGCAGGCCGCGCCAGACCTGGTGCTGAGCGCCGACGAGCCGAGCGAGCGAGCGCGCCAGCTCGCCTGGCTCGTGCTCGTCACCTGGGCCCGAACACTCAACCACCGGCCCCGAAAAAAACGCGGTGGCAAGAGCCGCGTCAACCTCTACCGCGACACCCCGGTCACCGATGACCAGCTCGAACGCGCCCGACAGGAACTCCGCCAGCGCCAGCAGATCCAGGAACGCGCCCGGGAGACCCGCGAGGCTCGTCAGGATCCGCTCGTCCGGGCACTGCTCGACGAGGATTTCCAGCGCCTCGCACTCGACGACCCAGACCAGAGAATCCGCGCCGCCATCGCCCGCTACTCCCTCGACACCGTCGTCGACGCCATCGCCACTTTCGAGGGCATGCGGAAAGCCCATCCCCCAACCGCCCCCCGCGACGCTCGGTATCTCCTCGGCATCGCGCGCAACATCGCTCACGCCCACGAGGCCATTCCGATCACCGAAGCCATCATCCGCGACCGCCGCGCCATCCGAGACCGCCTACTCGCCGACCTCGACGCCGAACGCGACCGCATCGCTGCATCCCTCCCAGACGGCCACAAGCGGCTCGCCGCGCTCATCGACCGAGCCCTCGCCACCGACCGCCTCCTCGACCGACTCGTCTGGCTCAACGCCGCCTGCGACTTCGTCCTCCAACAACCCACACGCCAACACGAGCACCTCGCACGGAGCGCCGCTCGCCGGATCCACGCCGCCTTCCGCCTGTCCCGCTCCGAACGACACTTCGCCGCTCAACTCCTCTTGCGCCGTATATGGCCCTTGGACTGACCGACCGGAGGAACACACCCATCCCATCCCATCCC
>PWQI01000088.1 GCA_003556805.1 Trueperaceae bacterium
CGACGGTCATGAAGATGGCTTGTGCCCGCTGCCATCCGGCCGGTGTTCGCCACGGCCTATGCTGATCGTGATGGAGGTCTCTATGTCGTCTATCCGCATGCTCATCGCTGCGGTCGTCCTCGCCGCGCTGCTCGCGGCGTGCAATGTGACGATCACACCCACGCCCAGACCCACGCCCAGCGAGTCGATCACCGCCCAAGGTGTGACGGTCAGCCCCACCTCGCGCGCTTCGATCTCCGTGCCCGCTGGATCGGCCCGGTGGGTCGAGGTCACGTACCCCTCGAACGCCTCGGCCGACCTCATGTACTTCGAGATCGGCAACGCTGCCGGCGTTCGCCTCGAGTTCTACAACCAGACCGGTAGCGTCCGGCAGCTCGTCAGCCGCTCCGCATCGCTCTTCGCTGACCAGCTCAGCACGCTCGATTCGCTCTCGATCAGCGCCCCGGACGAGGTCGGCGGCTCGGCCATACGCCCCGGCGCGTATCAGTGCCTTGGTCCGTGCGTTGCGACGCCATACGTTGCGAGCACGCGCCTGGTGCGGCTGGTCAATGAGGGTACAAGCGATCGGAACAGCGTGGAGCTGTTTGCGTACGGCGGCCTGTATGACGACCTCAACGAGCCGAACGAGTCGGCTGATGATCCCGCCGTGTTCACGGTCGAGTCGCCTGGTGAGGGTCCTACGGGCGCACTCGAGCATGTGAACGATCGCGACTTTCACAGGATCCAGTGTGGAGCAGGGTTTACGGAGCCGAACCTGCGCCTGACGCTTAGGGCATCCGTGTTCTCTGGGGACGTCGCGATGATTGCAGGCGGAGTGACCTACCGCCGCGACGTGCCGAGCGACTTCCTCCCCTGTGGTTCGACGGTCGAAGTCAGAACGCTCGACGGTACCGCTGCAACCGCAACCTACTCGACCTACTCGATCGTCGTCGACTAGCGTTCGACGTCCCACAACCCTGATGACGCCTCGATGAACGCCGCTCGAACCGGCGTTCATCGAGGCGCTCGTATGATGCTGTCATGGACGCTTTGATGCTGTTCCGCACTCGCGCATGCGTCGCCCTCGCCGCGACGCTGGTCGTGCTCGTGGCGAGCGGCTGCGCCATGACCCCGTGGGTGCCGCCGGTGCCGGACGAGGTGGTGATCGCCTCGGGCGTCACCACCGAGCCCGAACCCGTCGGTTCGATCGACGTCCCCGCCAACGAGACCCGCTGGATCGAGGTCACCTACCGGGCGTTGACGAGCTCCGCGCCGATGCTGATGGTGTTCGAGGTCGAGGGTGGCGTCGAGGGCGGCACCCGGATCGACGTCAGGAACGATCGGGGGCGCCTGGTCGTGGCCAGCCGCTCGTCGCAGCGCTACGGCCGGAGCGTGAGCGCCCTGGCATCGAACGCGCACGTCGACGCGTTGACCTGGGATGGGGCCGAGCACGCGCCATCGGTGTCGCCCGCCGCGATCGTCGACGCCTGGACGTGCCTTGGCACGTGCGCCGCGGATCGTTACGTGGCGGGGACCTACTACGTGAGCGTGCAGAACACCCGGTCCGTGCCACAGCGCTACGACATCGTTGCCTATGGCCGCGCCCCGTCCGACAGCAACGAACCGAACGACTCGACTTCGACCGCCACGCCGTACCGGCTGACGTTCGCCGGCGATGGTCCGAGCGGCGCCATCGAACGGCCGGGCGACGTCGACTACTTCCGGCTGACGTGCGCTGCGTCGTTCGCCGGCCCCAGCGAGGGCATGCGGCTCGAGCTCGCGTCGTCGTTCGCCGGTTCGATGGTCCTCGATGCCGATGGGGGGACGTTCCGCGTCGGTGTGGCGACCCCGCCGGTGCCGTGCGGTTCGACCGTCGCCGTCCGCACGCAAGACGGCAGCGCCGGACCGGCGGCGTCCTCCACGTACTCGATCCTGGCGGACGCCGTGCCGCTCTACGCGATCGACGCGCCGGCGCAGAGCTTCCCGCAGACCCCGACGGCCCTGGGCCGCTTGGTCCTGGCCCCCGGCGAGACGCAGGTGGCCCGCCTCTTCTTCGGCTCGTCGACGGCGCCGCTGCGCTACGTCGAGATCGTGGGCACCTCGGGCGTGGCCGCCGATGGGCGCGTCCTGCTCGAACTCCGCGACACGTCCGGGTCGATCGGCTTCAGCACCAGTCGGCAGCGCTTCGCGACCGGTGTCGACGTGCTCTCCAGCGGCGAGGCAACCTCGATCGACGTCGAGCCCTCCGCGATCTCGGTGCTCTACCAGTGCCTCGGGCCGTGCGTCGCGACGCACTACCGGTCCGGTACGGTGTTCGCCCGTGTCACGAACACCTCAATGCAGACGAGGTCGGTCGACCTGTACGCCTACGGCGCCGCGGAGACCGATCAGAACGAACCGAACGACTCGACGACCACCGCGACGGTCGTGTCCGTCGGGTCGGCGGGCGTGACGGTCACGGGCGCGATCGAGCGCATGGACGACGTCGACGTGTTCCGGCTCGTGTGCACCGGGACCTTCGAGTTCGCGACGGTCTACGTGACGCTCGAGACGTCGTTCCCGGGCTCGATGGTCGTGCGCCGATCGGCTGGGAGCACAACGAGGGCACCGGGCCAGACGCTCGAGGTGCCGTGCGACGGCACGTTCCGGGTCGAGACGACCGACGGCAGCGCGGGACCGTCGGCGTCGTCGCGGTACTCGGTTCGCGCGTGGTGAGCGGCTCGGCGCGGAGGCGGAGCGAGGCCGTCGCGCCGGCCGAGGTGGGGTTCGCGCGTGGACCCGGCTCGCGGCCGTGGCGTGCCCTCGCCCTAGGCATCGGGCTCGCTCTGTTCGTCACCAGCAGCGCGTACGCCTCGTCGAACCTGTGCTCGCTCGAGTCGGTGGCGCTGCGCGACGACGCCCCAGTTGGCCCCGTCGCAGTCCAGGCCGTCGCCGACACCCTGCGGACGTTGGAGCCGTCGCTGCCGCGCACGCGCCGGATCGGCGGCAGCGACGAGGACGCAGGCGACACGCTCGAGCGCGACGTCCGCTACCTGGCCGAGCGCGGCCTGCTGCCATCGTCCTTCGACCCCAGCGGGTTC
>PWQI01000240.1 GCA_003556805.1 Trueperaceae bacterium
GCGCGGCGGTCCGGGCGGCCAGCCAAAGGAGGCAATCAGGATGCGAAACCTCAAGTGGACTCTGGCCCTAGTGCTGGCCTTCGGGCTGGCGCTCGGGTCGCTCGCGTCGGCGCAGCGGATGGGCGCGTGGGTCGACCAGATCGTCGCGACGGAGGAGTCGAGCCAAGACAGCGGGATTCTGCAGCTCGACATCGGCGTCTTCGACGTGTTCATGGACGGCGTGGCGCGGCCCGACCTGAAGCGCCAGATCGAGGACAACCCCGAGCTCGACTTCGTGTCGGCGGCGGGCCTCTACTACGAGTTGTCGTTCAACCCGGTCGGCCCCGTGTTCCCCAACGGCAACCTCAACCCCTTCGCGGTGCCGCGCATCCGCGAGGCCATGAACTGGCTCATCGACCGCGACTACGTCACGCAGGAGATCCAGGGTGGCCTGGCGGTGCCGCGCTGGACGGCGTTCAACTCGGCGGCGTCGGACTACGCGCGCTACATCGAGGTCATCCGCGCGCTCGAGCTCGAGTACGCGTACGACCCCGGCCGGGCCGAGACCGTCATCTCCGAGGAGATGGAGAAGCTCGGCGCTACCAAGGTCGGCGGCGTGTGGAACTACAACGGCGCCCCGGTCGTCATCGAGCTGCTCATCCGCAGCGAGGACGCCCGCGTCGAGATCGGCAACTACGTCGCCACGCAGCTCGAGTCGATCGGCTTCCAGACGCAGCAGAACGTCCGGACGGCGGGCGAGGCGAGCCCGATCTGGATCAGCGGCAACCCCGCCGACGGCCTGTTCCACATCTACACCGGCGGCTGGATCACCACCGTGATCCCGCGCGACCTGGGCGGCAACTTCGCGTTCTTCTACACCGACACCGGCCTGGCGTCGCCGCTGTGGCAGGCGTACGTCAACGAGCCGGAGTTCTACGACCTGGCTCAGGCGCTGGACAACAACGAGTTCACCACCCTCGAGCAGCGCGACGAGATGATCTCACGTGCCCTGGTCCTCTCGCTGCAGGACGGCATTCGCCTGTGGCTGAACGACCGCCTGTCGGTCTACCCCAAGCGCGCCGAGATCGAGGTCGCGGGCGACCTGTTCGCCGGCATCGCCGGCACGCCGCTGTGGGCGCTCACCATCCGGCGCGGCGACGAGATCGGCGGCCGCATCGACATCGCGCAGCCGTCGATGCTCACCAACCCATGGAACCCGCTCGACGGCAGCAACTGGATCTTCGACCAGTCGCTGATCCGCGCGACCCAGATGTACGGCACGGTGTCCGACCCCTACACGGGCCTGTGGATCCCGCACCAGGTCGAGCGGGCCGACGTCGTCGTGCGCGACGACCTGCCGGTCGGCGTCACCTACGACTGGGTCACCCTCGCGACCGCCCCGGAGATCGCCGTGCCGGCGGACGCATGGGCCGATTGGGACGCCGCCAACCAGCGCTGGATCACCGTGGGCGAGAAGCACCCCGACGGCCTGACCGCGCTGCGCAAGAGCACCGTCTACTACCCGGCGGGCATGTTCGACACGGTCACCTGGCACGACGGCAGCGCCATGTCCGCGGCCGACTTCGTGCTCGGCATGATCCTGACCTTCGACCGCGGCAACGAGGACAGCTTCATCTACGACGCCGCGGCCGCGCCGGCGCTGCGCTCGTTCTTGACGTCGTTCCGCGGGGTCAAGATCACCAGCGTCGACCCGCTGGTCATCGAGACCTACTCCGACCTGTACCAGCTCGACGCGGAGCGGTCGATCACCGCTTGGTACCCGACCTACGCCTTCGGCCCCGGGCCGTGGCACAAGCTGGCCGTCGGCATCCTGGGCGAGTCCGAGGAGGCCTTCACCTTCAGCTCGGCCAAGTCCGACGAGCTCGAGGTCGAGCACCTCAGCTACATCGCCGGGCCCACGATCGCGCTGCTCGACCGCTACGTCGCGCAGGCGCAGGCGACGGGCTTCGTGCCGTACGCGGGCGTGCTGTCCGCGTACCTCGCCGACGGCGAGGTCGAGGCGCGTTACGCCAACCTGGCGGCGCACAAGGCCCGCCTCGGCCACTACTGGGTCGGCTCGGGTCCCTTCTACCTGGACCGCGCCTTCCCGATCGAGTCCACCGTCGTCCTCAACCGCTACGCCGACTACCCGGAGCCGGCGGAGAAGTGGGCGCGCTTCGGTGTGCCGCAGATCCCCGAGGTCGAAGTCGACGGGCCCACGCGCGTGAGCATCGGCGCGTCCGTCACCTTCGAGGTCTTCGTGTCCTTCCAGGACGAGGCGTACCCCTCCGCCGACATCGCCCAGGTCAAGTACCTGGTGTTCGATGGCACCGGGGCGCTGGTGACCAGCGGCGACGCCGCGTTGGTTGGCGAGGGCGTGTACGAGATCGTGCTCGACGATGCCACCACCGGTGCACTGGAGGTCGGCTCCAACCGGCTCGAGATCGCCGTGGTGTCGCGGGTCGTGGCGCTGCCGGCCTTCGACTCGCTGGAGTTCGTCTCGACGCGCTGACGCGTGAGCCCGGCGGCCGAACGGCCGCGTGAGGCTTGTGGCGCGGTGGGCATCGCCCACCGCGCCACGTCGTGTATCGTGGCCGAGGCTCGTCGCCCATTGGACCGCGGTCCAACGGCGCGGCGGGCATGCTTGGGGGCAGCCGACCGCGGCGCGCGTCGACGTGCGCGTCAGAACGGCAATGGCGTAGCGTAAGGAGGGTCATGTCCCAGGTTCACCTCGAGAAGCCGTGCGTGGCGGGTCGCGGGGCCCGTGTTGCCCCCCGTGAGGGTGCGTGGTGCGGCTACGGTTCTTGCCTACACTGGTGGGCGCCCCGTGGCTGACGCTCCGCTGATCGCGGGTGGCGTGGGCGGCGGTGCCGCCCGGCGTCGCCGCGCGGCCGCGAGTTCGTTCAGCCGCGTCGCACGCTTCACGGCGTTCCGCCTGGCCGCGCTGTTGGCCACGGTGGTGGTCGGCGTGTACCTGACCGTGCTGATCGCCAACATGGGCGGCCACGTCGACGACATCCGCCGAAGCACCATCCGCGAGGGCGTCGCGATGGTCGTCGGCATGGACCC
>PWQI01000015.1 GCA_003556805.1 Trueperaceae bacterium
CCGAAGTGCGGTTGGGCCGAGAACACGACCGCCTGCTCGGCGGTGCGGCACACGCCGGTCTCGCCAGCCAAGCGGTTGACGCCGCAGCGCCGGGGGCACAAGCGGCAGTGCTCCAAGATGGCGTAGGCCTGGTCGATGCGCTCGTCGAAGCGGCCCTCCTCCTCGAACTGGAGGTAGGCGGGACGCCAGCCCTGCCCCATGGACGGCCAGGTGCTCCCACCGAGCGTGCTGCCCGTCGCGGCCAGCGCCGCGGCACTCCCGACCGCAGCGCGCAAGAAGGCGCGTCGCGACATCGTCATCGTCTTGTCATCAAGTGTAGCAGGTGACGCCCGGGCTTCGCTCGACGAACGCAACGTGGTCGGGATGGCAGGCGGGCACCGTCACGGCGTCGCCCTACGCGCCCTCCCGCCGACCCCCACCCGGTGCGACAACGCCGATGGCGCCGACCGTCACCAACGCCACGCCCGTCAGCCCCAGGTACGCGTTCTGGAGCATCCGGCTCTGCGCTGCGATCAGCCGGTAGGTGTCGGGGTAGGTGGGTGAGTGCGACATCGAGACCGAACCGACGTGGGCGCGGATGAGCGCCCCGAAGTCGTGGTGCGCCGCAGGCGGGATGGTGCCGGCGCGCACGAACGCGGTGACCAGCAAGATCGCGCCGACGAGCATGAAGAGCAGCGCCACAGGAACGCGTGTGAGGGACAGCGCAAGTCGTTGCATGGGGCCCCTTCCGTCGACCGCACCTTCACGGTGTCGGCCGACCATCCCTCACGCTAGATGATGCCCGGCCTGCCGTCTCGGGACAGTGCGCCCAACGGCGCGGCTGCGCCCGAGCGACGAGCACGCTCGAGGTTGCTCCGCTTCTCGGCGAAGCGCGAAACGCGCGCCGGCGCGGCCTGGAACTGGTCCTGATGCGCCGTTGCGGGCGCAGCCGGGGCCGGGCCCGCAACGGCCGATCCGATCAGCGGTCTGCTGGCACTCCCGCAAACGCGACGCCCGCGTCGACGCCGCGCCAGTACGGAGCGTCGTCGAACTCGGTGAGGCGCGGCGTGGTCGCAGCCATCGCGGCGGGCGACGCCGCCCGAGCCGTCGCGGCCTGGGTTCCACCGCCGGCTCCGGCGTACAGCATCACGGACGTCGGCGCGGCGAGGGCCACGGCGAGGGCAGCGGCGAGCAGCGTGGTGATCAACGTGCGGCGGTTCCGGTGGGTGGTCATGGCTGGTCCCTTCTCGTTCGACCCCGAGCGTCCCTCGGGGGTTGGGAAGAAGGTAGCCGCACGCTCCTCAACGCGGCCGCAACGCGCCGTTGAGGCTCGCCGCGACGCGCGCCTATGATGCCCCATGGTCTTGCGCACCTTCGGCGGGCTCGCGCTGACCGAGTCAAGCATCAAGCGGCCCAAGCCGCTCCTGCTGCTCACGTACCTGTCCATCGAGGGCCCGCAGGAACGCCGCTTCTTGGCCGAGTTGTTCTGGATGGGGGCGGCGAACCCACGCCAGAGCCTGTCGGTCGCCCTCGGGCAGCTGCGCGCCGGGGCGTCCGGCGCCGTAGCGAGCGATGGAGCGCTGCTGCGCTCGCTGGTCGACTGCGACGCGCCGGCCCTGCTCGACGCGACGAACAGTGGGCGCTGGGCCGAGGCCCGCGACCTCTACCGCGGCCCCTTCCTCGCCGGGATCGACGTCGACGGGTGCGGGGTCGAGCTCGAGGAGTGGATCTACGGCACACGCGAAGCACTCGCCTCCAGCGCCCAGCAGGCGTTCGTCGCGGCTGCCGAGGCGGCGGCAGCCGGCGGCGACCGATCCGAGGCGACCCGGCTGGCCGAACGCGCCTTCGCGCTGTCGAGCGGCGGCGCCGACCCGGACGCCGACGTCGTGGGTCGGCTCCATGCGCTGCTCGTGAACGGCCGCAGCCCGCGCGCTCGGGAGCTCGCCGACGAGGCTCGAACGATCGGCCTCGAGGTGCACGGCGCCACGACGCCGGCACCAACCGACAGGTCGCCGGAGCCCACTGCCCACCACACCCCGACGCCGCTCACGTCGTTCGTGGGGCGGCAGGACGAGCGTCGCGAGGTCGCCCGCCTGTTGGCAGGCGAGGCTCGACTCGTGACGCTGGTCGGGCTCGGCGGCGCCGGCAAGACGCGCCTGTCGCTGGAGCTCATGCGAGAACTGGTCGACGACGGCAGCGTCGACCGCGCGCGCTTCGTCGCACTCGAGACGGTGCATGACGCCACCGAGGTCCCGAGCCGGATCCTCGAGGCGCTGCGCCGCACGCCATCGGTCGCCGCCACCTGGGACACCCTCGTCGCCGATCTCCGCCGCGACCGAGCGCTCGTGGTGCTGGACAACGTCGAGCAGGTCGACGGCTGCGCCGGCGTCGTCATGGAGCTGCTCGAGGCGTGTCCGACCGTCCGCGTGTTGGTGACATCGCGCGAACCCTTGAACGTGGCCGCGGAGTACCTGGTCCCCGTCGAAGGCCTCGGGACGCCCGAGAGCGCTACGGACGCCCTCGCCCGCCACCCATCGGTCGACGCCGTCGACCTGTTCGTCGAGCGCGCCCGCCGCGTGCAACCGCGCTTCGAGCTCGACGCCGAGAACGCCGAGGCCGTGGTCCGCATCTGCCGCCTGCTCGCCGGACTGCCGCTCGGCATCGAGTTGGCCGCCTCCCTGATGCGAACGCTCACGCCCGACGACATGGCCTCGGCACTCGAGGCCGACCTCGACGTGCTCATGGGTCGCGGACCCGACCGCCCCGACCGGCACACGAGCCTACGCGCCGCCTTCGATCGCACGTGGCACCGCTTGACGCCGTCCCAGCGCGCAGCGCTCGAGCGCGTCTCCGTGTTCGAGGGCGGCTTCACGAGGCGAGCGGCCGCCGACGCCGTGGACGTCACGGTCCCGATGCTCGCGTCCCTCGTCGACGCCTCCCTCGTCCGTCGCCAGGAGCGCCGCTTCGAGGTACACCCCCTGGTGCAGCAATACGCCCGCGAACGCCTCGCCAGCTCGCCCGACGTCGAGCACGAGACACGAGCCCGACACGCTGCGTACTGGACCGACTTCGCCGAGGCGCGCAACCCCGAGACGCGCCGGCACGGCCATCGAACGGCCTTCAGCGAAGTCGTGGCAGACATGGGCAACGTCGGCGCCGCCTGGCGCTGGGCCGCGACGACGAACCGCCTCGACCTGCTCGATCGCATGCTCCCTTCCTTGTCGCGCGTGCTCGCCGATACCGGGCGGCAGCCCGAGCTCTCGAGACTGCTCGACGACGCGCTCACCCACGTGCCGTCCGGCACCGCGACGCACGCACGTCTCGTGACCGACAAGTATTGGGTCCAGCCACCGAACGCCCCTGGCGCGCACGCGTGCGCGCTGCGGGCCCTCGAGCTCACCCAGAAGGTGGGCTCCGAGTTCGACGTCGCGCGCGCGAGACACATGCTGGCCGTCACCACGGTGGCCCACGGCGACGCGGCGACGGCACGCACCCTGCTCGGCCAGGCGCTCGAGTCGTTCCGCCGACTCGAGCAATCGACGTGGCTCGTCGGGTGCCTCAACGACCTCGCGCTCGTGACCGACGAAGCGCCGGAGCAACGAGGCTTGCTCGAGGAGGCGATCGAGACGAGCCGCGCGCTCGGCGACACCGTCACCGTGGCGAGGGCCTTGGCGAACCTCGGTGTCCTCGAGGACATGACGTATGGCGACTATCGCGCCGAGCTGGAGCTGCTGGAGCAGGCACTGGCCGAAGAGCGCGCGGCGAACGCTCGCAGCGTCTTCCTCGCGAGCCTGGAGGCGCGACGGGGCATCGCGCTCCTCCGTGCCGGCGATGCGGACGCGGCCGAGTACGGCGTCCGGGAGGCGGAGGCCCTGCTCGTGGGGACGGAGCATCTGGAGGTGGGGGGTGTCAGGGAAACGCTCAGGGCAGTACGCGCCCTGCTCCATCATCAACGAGGTGACGCCAACGCTGCCCGCGCTGAGGCGGCAGGCTGCCGCGACCACCCCCTGTGCCTCGAGCTGCTCGTGCGCTTGGCGTTGGACGACCGGGATCTCGACCACGCTGAGCGCTGCCTGGACACCATGGCTCGGTCGACCGAGCGCCTGGTCGGCTCGCGCGACCGGCTGCTCCATCGTGCCAAGGTCGAACTGTTCCGCGCCGAGCTCGCCGCCGCACGCGGTGGCAGCGTAGACGCGCACATCCTCGCCGCACTCGACATCGTCACGCGCTTCTGCTTCGTCCCGACCGCGCTCGCAGCGTTCGTCACGACGGCCGTGACGGTGCCTACGAAGCGCAAGGCGGCGCTCCTCCGTGTGGCGGCGACGCACCCGGCTGCCACGACGATCACGCGCAGCTGGGTACGGTCGATCACCGACGAGCCATGGTCCACCGACGATCGTCCGCTGGACACCGAAGCGGTCTTGCAGCTGGCGCGCGACCTGGCGTCGGAGCTCACGTCCCACGCGAGCGCAGCGACACGCACCGAGGCCCCGGGCACGACTCCCTCGTACGACCCTGCGGGTCGATGACGTACGGCCGGCGGCTTCAGGAGCCCCGACACACCCTTTCGACCTCCCAGCGCAGCCGCTCGGCGAGCGCCGCCACCACCGCATCGCGTCCGCGCCAGTCGTCCGCACACTCGCCCACGTACGCACGGCCGGCCAGAACGAGCGACGAGCCCAGCTCGCTCGGCAGTCGCGCCGCGGCCCACGCGGCTGCCGCGTCTTTCGGCACGAACGCACCGGTCGCCGCCGTCCGCCACATGCGGGCGAGGGTCAGCAACACGTTGCGCTCGTCGCCACGGAGGTCGCCGAGCAACGCAGGCACCGCGTCGAGCAACGCTCGGCGCAGGTCGGCCTCCGGCACCGGGTCGAGCATGTGTCGCGCCGCCGGTCCGCGCAGGGCGACGCCGATCGCCCGGGCCTGCGCCAGTGCGATCGCCACGTCCGGGTGCGGTCCCGGGGCGGGGCCGGTGCCCGCCTCGTACGCGGCACGCAGCCACTCGCCGTACGCGAACGCTCGCTTGGGCGGGTAGCGCCACGGCACCACGTCCGCGCGGCGCACCAGCGTGACGTCGAGCGGTCGCGCCGGCCCGCCGCCGTAGCGACCCGACACGCCCATCAGCGCCACCGCCAGCCGCCCCCGGGCAGCTTCGTCCGGAGCGTCCTCGACCACGACGATCAGGTCCACGTCGCTGAGGGGTCGCAGCCCACCGTCGACGGCGGAGCCACTGAGGATCGCGCCGAGCGCCGGACGGCCGAGGACCGCCTCGACCACGTCGAGGGCCGTGAAGGCCTCGTCCGGCAAGCGGGTCACGCGGCGGCGTGACGCAGCGAGCGCGCCCCATGTGTGCCCATATGGCCGCCATCCTATGCGGTGCGAGGACGAGCCGCCCCCGCACCGCGAACGCGACGGCCAGCCGCGCCTAGGGCGCGACCCTGTACAACGGCACGCTCAAGTCCCCCGTGCGTCTCGGCGTGCAATCGTCATGAACCGCCTGGTAGAAGAGCGCGACGGGGAGGTTCCCGGAGCGGATCACCTGCACCTGGTACGTCGCCTCCCTGCACTCGGGCGGCACGTTGGTGCCGTCGACGTGCATGTGCATCACCTCGCCCTCGAACGTCACCCGTCCGCTGGGGAAGGGTGGCAAGGGCGCCGCCGTGTTCGCCACGCTGTCGGCGAGACTGTAGGTGCCGTCTGCCCGGTAGCGGATGTACCCGACCCCTCCGGGCGCCCCGAAGGCCGGGTTGCCGATGAACTGCTTCCAGACGCCGGCGATGTCGGCGGCCGACGTCGCGACGATCGAGCACGGCACGTCGGCCGCCTCCCGGCAGTCCACCAGTGGCGGACGGAGACCCGTCGGCCCCGGAGCCTGCGCCCATGCCGCGGCACCACCCATCAACACCAACGCTGCGATCACGCACTTCACGATCATCCATCCTCGACCGTTCATGTCGACGCTCCTTCCGTGCGGTGCTCCTGCACCCGCGCCACTAAGCTAGGGACCACGCGTCACGACATCGTTGCGGCACAGCGACGGGGGTGAGGAGGTCGAGCGGCGTGCGGAGCGGTCTCATCGTCGATGTGCTCGGGGGCCTCAGCGTCCGGCGCGACGGGGACGACCTGCCGCGCCTCGATGCGCGCTCGGCCGAGGCCCTCCTCGTGTACCTGGCGTGCGAACGCCGCTCGTTCTCGCGCGACGCGCTCGCCGAGCTCTTCTGGCCCGACCGCACCCAGGGCCAGGCCCGCGCGGCGCTGCGCTCGGCCGTTCACCGCCTGCGACGCTCGATCGGCCCGCACCTCGTCGCCACGCGCGATCGGGTCGCCCTAGGACCCGCGGTCTCGACCGACGTCGCCGCCTTCGAAGCGAGCCTGCGAGACGGTCGACCCGACGACGCCCTGGCGCTCTACGCCGGTCCCTTCCTGGACGGGTTCGGCCTCGCCGAGGCGCCCGCGTTCGAGTCGTGGCAGGCGAACGAGCGTGCACGCCTCGAGGCCAGCGCGGTCGCCGCGCTGCAACGGCTGCTCGCGCTCGCGCTGGCCCAGGGCGACGAGGCGACGGCGCTGGGGTACGCGTACGCGCTCCTCGCCATCGAGCCGCTCCACGAGCCGACCCAGCGCAGCATCGAACAGGTGCTGAGCGCGTCGTGGGAGCTCCTGCCGGAGGACCTGCGCGACATCTTCGCCCAGCTCGGGGTGTTCCACGGAGGCTTCACGGTCACCGAGGCGGAGGCCGTGACGGGCGCAGGTGTGGAGCGGCTGCTGGCCTTGGTGGACCGCTCCCTCGTCAGGGTCGCGCAGCCGGGTCGCTTCGAGCTCCACGAGCTCGCGCGACGCTTCGCGGCGCAACGGCTCGCCGAACGACCCGATCGACACGACGTCGCCCGCCGCCACCTGACGGTGTTCGCGGACCTGGCGGAGACCTGCGGCCGCGCCGTCTTCGGCCCCGACCTCGTCGCGGCGGTCGCCCGCATCGGTGCCGAGCAGGACAACGTCCGAGCGGCGTTGCAGTGGGCGCTGAGCGCGCCGGTGCTCGAGCGCGATCTCCTGCGCCTGCTCGACCATGCGGCGTACCACTGGCGGGTCACGGCGGCGACCGCGGAGGCCCGCGCTTGGTTCGACAGTGCCTTGGAACGACCCGGGTGGGGGCCGCTCGACGTGGCGACGTTGCGCTTCCACCTCGGGCACATCGCCTGGATGCGCGGCTCGTTCGACGAGGCGGCCGACGCGCTGCACGAGGCCGTCGCCATCTTCGAGCGTGTCGCTCCCGGGGATGAGCACGCGGCTCGCGCGCGCTGCAGCCTCGGGATGACGCTCTACATGCAGGGCGACGCGGCCGCGGCGACGGCGCAGTTCGACGCGGTCATCGCGGCCACGGAGGGTCGGGATCCGTGGTGGGCCGCCTGCGCTCGCGGCTGGAAGGGGAAGACGGCGGCGGCATCGGGGGACCTCGAGGCAGCACAGGCGTGGCTGGACGACGCCGTCACGGCACTCGAGTGCCTCGGCAGCGCCTGGGGCGCGGGCCTCTTCGTCGGAACCGCCGCGGAGCTCCACCTCGCGCACGGTGACGTTCGCCGTGCGCGCCACCTCGCCGATACGTCCATCGCGCTGCTCGAGGGCGTCGGCTTCGTGCACGCGCTCGCCAACGTCTACGACCTGCGGGCCACGATCGCTCGCCTCGACAGCGACGAGCCGCGGGCGCGATCGCTCCTGCACCGCTCGATCGAGTGCTACCGCCACCTGGGCGACGACGTCACCGCGCTGGTCGTCGCGGGAAGGCTCGACCGCGCCGAGACGGGGTGAGCGGTCCTGCCGGAGCGTAGGTCTCGTCGTGCAGCAGCATGTGGTCGTGCTCGATCGCCGTACGAGCGATCCAGCAGGCGGTGCAGCAGGTCAGAGCGAGGCGTTGCCGACCCCCGCAGGTACGGGATCCAGACGGACGTGTCGACGAGGATAACGACTCGTCGCCGCGCAGCTCCTTGTGGTCGTAGCCCTCGGCGAACCACACCTGACCATGCAGGTCGCGTAGGTCGTGGCACCTCGGAGGCCGGGGACGCCTTCCCCACTCGCTCTGCGATCGACGGTCATGCCGTGCGCCCCCCGCCCCCGGCACCGGGCCCGCCAACCGGCCTCCGATCAGCCGCGAACGACAGCGCCACCCACGCCAGACAAGCGCCGACGAGCAGCACGCCGAACGAGGCCGGCGCGAACACGCTCAAGCCGACCACGACGTGCAACCACACTCCGACGGCAAGCAAGGCGATCAAGTACGCACGGAGGACGGACGCGGCCCAACGGCGACCGCGGAACAGCCAGACACCGAACACGATCGGTGCGGCGGACGGCGCTGCCACCAAGGCGAGCAACAGGCCACGCAGCGGATCGTCGGTCGTGAGGTACGCGACGACGCCGTACGCGAGGACGATCGCCCCCACACCGACCATGACGACGGCGAGCCAGCGCTGGAGCGGCATGCGCCATGATGACAGACCCTGCATCGCGCTATGACGCTCTCACACCCGCAGGTGTCGCTGCGGCCCGGTCGGCGATGTCGTTTAGCCCTGGTGGTACCGGCGACCCGTTCCCGGTCTCACCCTGGTACGGCGTGCTGCCGGCCCTGGCGATCACGCTCGCCATCGGCCCGATGGAGGAGTTCGGTTGGCACGGCGTCGCGCTGCCCCTCGTGCAACGCCGCTACGCGCCACCGTGGGCTGGCTCGATCCTCGGGGTGATCTGGATCGTCTGGCACGTGCCCGCCTTCCTCCTAGGCGGCACGCCACAGAGCGCGTTGGCGTTCTGGCCGTTCTTCATCGGCGGCATGGCGATCTCGATCATCATGACGGCCACGTTCAACGCTGCCCGGGGCAGCATCGTGATCGCCGTCCTGTTCCACTTCCAGATCAACGACGCGATGTGGCCCGACGCCCTCCCCTGGGCCGCCCTCACCTTCAGCCTCGCCCCCATCGTCGTCGTCTGGTTGAACCGACACGCGATGCTGTCCCGCACCGGTGCCGCGACCACGATCCTCATGGCTCCAGCGGACGAGCGATCTGAGTTCGCCCGGAGGGCGTGAGCGAGCACGCCCTCTCGATCGCCGCTACGCTCGATCGCCCCTAGAGGGGGCTGGCGCGACGCGGCGTCAGCTGCTCACCGGCTGACCGATGCCGCGGAAGAGCCGCCCCAGGATGTCGGTCCCCGTGATGATGCGCGGCTGCTCGCCCCACAGCAGGATGACGTCGTGCTCGATGACCTCGGTGCCAGCCGCGCCGCTGGCGACACGGAACCGGTGCAGATGGCGGCCGAGCTTCTCGCCGGCGTCACGCACGACGATCGGGCGGTGGCAGTAGCGCAGCGGGTCGACCGGCCGCTCACGCGCGAAGATCGCGTCGGCCAGGAACTCGCTCGTGTGGAGCACGAGCAGGGGCTCGCCGTCGCTGCCAGTGAGCACGGCCCACTTCTTGCCGGTCTCGTGCAGACGCCGCAGGAACGGGTCGTCGGCGTCGGCCGCGAAGCTCTGGAAGACGGGCCGACCGTCGCGGACCTCCACCTCGATGATGCTCTCCGCCGTCACCGGTTCACCCTCGTCGGACAGCGCGACGTCGTCGATGTCGAGGAAGTTGAGCGCACCTTGCCCCTCCACCCGAGCAACGTCGGTGTCAGCCGAGCTCATGTGCAGCTGGATGACGCTTCGCAGGTCGCGCTCGTCGAAGAAGCGGATGCCCTCGGGCCCCAGCCAGCGGTCGAGCACCATGGCCGTCGGCTTGGCCACCGGGTAGAGCAGCACCCGGTAGAAGCGCAGGACCGGAGCGAGCGCCGCCGCCACCGTGAGCGCGTGTCGCGAGAAGTACGCCTGGGGGATGATCTCAGCGAACACGGTGATGACGACCGTGGAGAACAGGAACGCGAAGACCCCCGCCAGGACCGAGTCGGCCAGCAGCGCGAGTAAGACGTTGACGGCGACGTTGCCCCACAGGATGGTCACGAGCGTGCGGTTCGCGTCCTGTCGCAGGGCGAACACGCGCAGCGCGCGCGGGTCGCGCTTCCGCGCCTCGACCTCGAGCTCGAGCTTGCCCAGCGAGAACATCGCCAGGTTCAGCCCGGAGAACACGGCGGACTGCGCGAGGCAGGCCACGATGCCGATCCACGTGAGGCTCGCCATCATCGTTCAGCGGCGCACATGCGTTGGTGGGACGCTCGTCGCTGCATGGCCGGCTCCTTCCGTGGTCGGTCTGGTCGCGCGTTCCCTCGGCCTGCCTCCTACGCTAGGCGATTCTCTGGGATGCGTCCCGGGACACGGCGAACACGGCGACGGTAAACGCAACCGCTCCGAGTCACGCCCGGCGTCCTGGGGCGCCATCTACGATCACCGGCATCTGCCCACGCCAGCGCCGCCACGCGGCCTCGTCCGTCGCGAGGTCCACCATGAAGTGGGCGACGTTCGCCATGCGCGTCGTGTCCGGTCGGAAGAGGCTGGCGACGAGGCCTTCGTGGGTCTGGTAGGCAGTCTGGTCGCCGTCCGTGAGGGAGTCCGGCCGCACCACCACCCATTCGACGAACGGATGCTCGGCGCCCACCTCCGAGGCAAGCGCGTCGGCGGCTCGCTGGTTGTCGCGCGCCGGCGGCAGCAGGGCGCGCAGGACAGCCACGAACGCCCGCTCGCCCGCACCGCGCCGCACGTCCGCACGCGCAGGGCGGTTCACCGAGACCGAGCTCATGAGGATCAACCGGAGCGGTGTTTCGGGCCGCAGCGACGTGGCCGCATCACACACGGCCCGCACCGCGCCCTCGACCAGGTCTCTCGGTGGTCCGAACACACCGCGCAGGCTCACCGTGTGACCGAGGCACGAGATCACCGAGGATCGACCCTCGACGTGCCGCCGCAACGCCTCGGCCGGCATCGAGGCCAGGTTGGCCTCCACGACCGTGAGTCGCGGGTCGGCGACGGCACCCGGGGGCAGCCGCTCGGCCGAGCGCACGATGGCGCGCACGCCAACGCCGCGCTCGAGCAGCTGCGTCAGCACGCGACCGCCCGTCCGCCCGGTGGCGCCGAGCAGCACGACGCCAGCCGTCACCGCTGCGCTCACTCGTCCACCTCGGGGTACCCGAACACCTGATCCAGGGGCACGTCGAACACCCGCGCGATCTTGAACGCCACCTCGAGTGAGGGCGAGTAGCGGCCCTGCTCGATCGCGATGATGGTCTGCCTGGTCAACCCGACACGGTCGGCCAACTCCGCCTGCGTCATCTCACCGGCGGCGAAGCGCAGCGCCCGGATGTCGTTCGTGACCCGCGTCGGTTTCGCCACCATCAGAAGCCCCGGCGGTAGGCGGCGAGCTTGACCCCAGAGCTGGTCAGTCCGCCCGCGACGAACGCCGCGAACAAGCCGTTGGCGATCCAGAAGTGGGGCACCTCGAGCATCGCCAACGCCAGCACGCCGACCATCAGCACCGAGGACACGTAGAAGGCGACGCGATCGCCGTGCGCATCGATGCTGGCGTCGCGCTCGTCCTTGCGCCCGATGTCGTCGACCGATCCCTCTCCGCTGATCTCGACCCCGATCGCGGTCGCGATCGACATGGCGATGCTGCCGACGATCGTGAGCACGATCATGGCGCCGATGGCGAACAGCAGCGGCCGCTGGTACGCGATCTCCTCGACGGCCACCTGGGCGTACAGGCCGCTCACGGCCCGGGCGTACCAGAGCACCACGACCAGCGTGACCACGCCGCTCACCCATGTGACCTTCTCCTCGAACGACATCGCGCCTCCTCGGTGTCAAACTTCGTTGACATACGGAGCGTAAAGCGTGGGCGACACGATGTCAAGTTTTGTAGACAGATGGCGCAGCGTCGGAGCGAGCGCCGATGGGTGCGGCGCTCGCTCTAGTCTGTGGCTTCCAGTTGCGAAAGCAAACCGGCGCACTCACGGCGCAACTTCTCGATGTCCTCGGTCGCAACTCCGTACACAGCTTCGTCGTCGACAGCCGCA
>PWQI01000417.1 GCA_003556805.1 Trueperaceae bacterium
TCAACCTGCTCCTCGCCACGGGCGCCACCGTGCCGCGCGACGCGATCCTGTCGCGCCTGGTGCAGCAGCAGTACGAGCGCAACGACGTCGAGATCGCGCCCGGCCGGTTCCGCGTCAAGGGCGACGTGATCGAGATCTGGGCCGCCTACGACGAGGCCCCGCTGCGCGTCGAGCTGTGGGGCGACGACATCGACCGCATCGCGCTCGTCGACCCGGTGACGGGCGACGTGACGCGCGAGCTCGAGAGCGCCACGGTCTTCCCCGCCAAGCACTACGTGACGCCGTTCGACAAGCTCAAGCCCGCCATCGACCAGATCGAGGTCGACCTGGCGGAACGGCTCGCGTACTTCGAGTCGGTCGGGAAGCTGCTCGAGCAGCAGCGCCTGCGCGAGCGCACCAACTACGACCTCGAGATGCTCCGGACCCTCGGGTACTGCGGTGGGATCGAGAACTACTCGCGCTACCTCGACGGCCGCCGCCCCGGCGAGGCGCCGTACACGCTGCTCGACTACCTGCCCGACGACGCGATCGTGTTCCTCGACGAATCCCACGTGATGCTGCCGCAGATCCGCGGCATGTACAACGGAGATCGCGCACGCAAGACGACGCTCGTCGACTACGGCTTCCGGCTCCCCGCCGCCCTCGACAACCGTCCGCTCAAGGAGGGCGAGTTCCTGGAGCTGGTCGGACAAGTGGTGTTCGTGTCTGCCACACCCGGCGACCAGGAGCTCGGGCTCTCGGACCAGGTCGCTGAGCAGGTGATCCGTCCGACGGGGTTGGTCGATCCTGGCATCACCATCAAGCCGAGCCGGGGCCAGATCGACGACCTGCTGTTCGCCATCCGCGACCGAGCGAAGCGCAAGGAGCGCACCCTCGTCACCACGCTGACCAAGAAGATGGCCGAGGACCTCACCGAGTACCTCGCCGAGCAAGGCGTGCGCGTTCGCTACATGCACTCCGACATCGATGCGGTCGAGCGCCAGGTCATCATCCGCGACCTGCGCCTCGGCCACTTCGACGCCCTCATCGGCATCAACCTGCTGCGCGAGGGGCTGGACCTGCCCGAGGTGTCGCTGGTCGCGATCCTCGACGCCGACAAGACGGGCTTCTTGCGGAGCGAGCGCTCGCTGATCCAGACCATCGGTCGCGCCGCGCGAAACGTCGCAGGCGAGGTCGTCCTGTACGCAGACGTGGTGTCCGAGGCGATGCGCAAGGCCATCGACGAGACCGATCGCCGTCGCACCAAGCAGCTCGCCTACAACGAGTTGCACGGCATCACGCCCGAGACCATCGTCAAGCGCATCCAGGAGGTCATCCGCGGCGAGCGTGACGATGCCGAACCGGTGCGGCCGATCGACCCGTGGGAGCGCGAGCTGCTGGAGGACGACGTGCGCCAGGAGCTGGCCCTGCTGGAGAACGAGATGTGGCACGCGTCCGAGGCGCTCGACTTCGAGAAGGCCGCCGCCGTGCGCGATCGCATCCGCGAACTCGAAGCCAAGCTCGAGGGGCGTGCGATCGACCTGCCGAGCATCCCCGGGAGCGGCGGGGCGCGCCGACCGGGAGCGAAGCGGGTGCGGGCTTGAACGCCGCCGTTCCCAGAACGCGACGGTCACAGCGTGGCGCGACGCCTCCGGCACGCCGTGTGCCGGCAGCTGCGCTGCTGTGGGCGCTCGCCGTGTGGGCGTGCCTGGCGGGCGTGGTCGCCGCCCAGCCCTACGCCGCCGACGGCGGCTTCGACAGGCCACGCGTCGCGTTCTCGCTCACGCGCGCGTCGCTCGCAGCCGCGGTCGACGAGGGCAGACCACGGCTGCTGATCGGCGACGCGAACGGCCTGCGGCTCGTCGACCTGCACGCCGGACGGTCGCTCGCAGCGGACGCCACCGCGTGGCTCGATCGCGACGCCGTCGTCCGCGGCGTCGCGGCGGCCGATGGTTGGCAGGGAGGTCCGGCGGCGTACGCCTGGTTCGTGCGCGACACGACCAGCGGCGCGTACCGCTACAGCTGGCGCTGGGGCGGCGCCGAGATGCCGCTCGCCGCTGCGTCCCAGGCGCTCGACTTCGCGCTCGCCGTGGGTGCCGACGGGCCCGAGGCGTGGCTCGCGATCCCGACGGCGGCAGGCGGCAGGCTCGTGCGGTACCGCTGGGGCGAGACCGAGGCGGAGACCATGCTCGCCAGCGGTCAGAGCCTGGCGGCGCCGACGCTGGCCCGGGACGACGCCGGTGGGCTCCACCTCGCCTACCTCGAGGGGGCGACGATCGAGACGCCGATCGGGCTGAGCGCCGAGTGGGCCGCCGTCTACCGAGGACCCGACGGCGTCGAGCAACGCTTCGACGACGCCCTCGGGCCGCCGGCGCGCCTCGCGCTCGACGCTCAGGAGCCGGTGGTGCTGCTGTGGGAGCGCAGCGACGCGGCGCTGGTCGCCGTCACGCCGAGAGGCGAAGCCGCGGCGCAGACGCTGGGCAGCGGGCGGGCCGTCGGCATCGCGGCGGGTCGGGCGTTCACGGCGAGTGGCGCAAGCATCATCGCCACGCCGCTCGAGGCGCGTGGCACGAGCGCCGACGCGACCCACAACGTCGCATGGTCGCCGTATGCCGTCGACCGCACGGCGCTCACACGCTCGGACAGCGTTACCTACCTCGCTTGGGCCGGAACGCTGCCTGGCGGTGCCAGCGTGGCCCTGACCAGCGACGACGCCGTGCCGATGCAGCCCGACTGGCGCGACCACGCCGCCGCCTGGTTCGGCTGGACGCCGTGGGCGATCGGCGAGGAGGCGCTCGGCCAGTTGACAGGCGCGTTGCTGATCGGCGTGCTCGGCACCATGGTGCTGTTCCCGCTGTTCTGGCTGCTGTCCCTGCCGCTCGTGCGCAGCGTGTCGGATCGCTGGACGCGTCCGGCGGGAGCGCTCGTGGCCACGAGCACCTTGCTCGTCATCGTGGCCGTCGCGGTGACGCAAGCGGCTGGACTCGGCCACGACCCGGCCGCCCTGGTCGGTGGGTACTGGGGCTTCGGGGTGGCGCTGGCGGCCGGCGTGGTCATCGCACCCGCCCTGTTGGCTCGGGCCGACCTCGAGAAGCAACCTGCGCTGCTCGCCTCGGCGGGACTGGCTGGCTTCGTGAGCCTGAGCCTGGCATCGTTCATGGCCTTCCAGCCCTGGCTGCAGCTGTTCGGGCTCTGAACCGCGGCCACGGCGCCCGCGCCGTGTCCGACGCCTGACGTCCGCCACCGGCCGCGCGCGGACCACGTGGTAACGTCGCGTCCGGGAGGCCCCCGTGACGTTCGAAGTCGGAGACCACGTCGTGTACCCGTCGCAAGGCGCCGGCGTCGTGCAGGAGCGCACCACACGCGTCGTGCTGGGCGAGACGCACGAGTACCTCAAGATCGTCTTCGTGCGCGGCGACATGGAGGTGCTCGTCCCCCTCCAGCGCGGACGCGAGGTGGGCCTGCGGCACACCATCGAGGCCGAAGAGGTCGATCGCCTCCTCGACGCGTTGGTGAAGGCCGACCTGTCGCTCCCGGCACAGTGGCCACCCCGCTACCGCGCAGAGCAAGACATCCTCGCTGGCGGCAGCGCCTACGAGTTGGCGCGTCTGATCGGCGTGCTTTCGCGCCGCGACCTCGAGAAGGGGCTCGCAGCCACCGAGCGCGAGGTGCTCGAGAGCGCGATGACGATGTTGTCGAGCGAGCTCGCCGTCGTACAGGGCATCGACGTCGGTACGGCGATGGAGCACCTGCACACGGTCATCGCGGAGCGCATCGTCGCGTCGTGAGCCTGGACACCCCAGCCGACGACACCCGCTTCGACCCGACCCACCAGACGCTCACCTCGCCCCGCGTGATCAACGCCATCCTGGCGCGGCACGGCCTGCGCGCCGACAAGGGCTTCGGGCAGCACTTCCTGATCGATCCCAACGTGGTCGGCGCCGTCGTCGCGGCGGCGGGCGTGTCGCAAGACCACGAGGCGTGGGAGGTCGGCCCCGGCTTGGGCGTGCTGACGCGGGCGCTTGCCGCGACGGCGCAACGTGTCGTGACCATCGAACTCGATGCCCGCCTCCTGAGCGTGCTCGACGAGACGCTGGCCGACACGCACAACGTCTCGATACGCCATGGCGACGCTCTGCGCGTCGACTGGTCCGAGGCGCCTCCCGGCAGCCGCTTCGCCGCCAACTTGCCGTACAACGTCGGCACCGCGGTCCTCATACAGGCGCTGACATCGCGCCGCTTCGCGCGCATCGGCGTCTTGCTGCAGCGCGAGGTGGCGGAGCGCCTGGTCGCCACTGCCGGCACGCCGGCATACGGCTCGCTGTCGCTGCTGATCGCCCACCACGGGCAGGCTCGGATCACCAAACGTGTCGCCCCCGGTGCGTTCATGCCAGCGCCTGCCGTCACGTCGGCCGTGGTGGCCATCGACCTGGACCCCGACGCGCGCCCGGACCCGGTGACGTTCGCCCTCGTCCGGGCGGGCTTCAGGCATCGGCGCAAGACCCTGGTGTCGAACCTCCGGCTCGCGGGCGTCGAGGTCGATGCCGTCCGGACGGCGCTCGCCGACCTGGGCCTGCCGCCGGCGGTCCGGGCCGAGGCCCTCGACCTCGCGACGTTCCGGGCGCTCGCCGTCCGCCTGCCGGCGCCCACTGTGCCCGACGGCGCGTCGACCTGAGCGCCGGGGCTATACTGGCGCGTACGAAGCAGCCGGGCTCGATTGCCGCCCACGGGGTGCGTGCCCCGCAGGAGACGTGTGATGGCCAAGTTCATGGTGGTCGGCGACGCAACCGTCGACCAGATGTATTTCGTAGACGCCCTCCCTGAAGCCGGAGGAGAGGCCACGGCGTTGCGCGCCGTGATGGAGCCAGGCGGGGCCGGCGGCACGGTCGCCACCGCGCTGGCGCGACTCGGCCACGACGTGTCGATCGCCACCCGCGTGGGCACCGGACCCTTCTCGACCCTGGCGATGCGCCACGTGCTCGCGAGCGGGGTGGATCCGAGCCTCGTGCAGCGCGACGAGCGGCTGCAGACGAGCAGCGTGACGATCCTCATCACGCCCGACACCCGGCGCACGATGATCTCGGCAGTCGGTGCCTCGCGCTACCTCGACTCCGCAGCGCTCGAGGCGCGTCACGTCGGCGAGTGCGATGCGCTCGTCATGAGCGCTTACTCCCTGGTGGCCGGACCGCAGCGCGAGTACGCCGTGCAGGCGCTCGCGTACGCGGCCGAGGCGGGGATCACCACCTTCGTGGACATGGGGACCGGCGCGGTCAACGCGCTGCACGGCAGGTTGCTGCCGCTGCTCCGGGGCGTGGACTACGTCCTGATGAACGAGCAGGAGCTCTTCTCGCTCACGGGCGAGGCGTCGATCTCCGACGCTGTGGCCGGCCTGCGGGCGCAAGGCATCCAACAGCTCGTCGTCAAGGTGGGCGAGATGGGGTCCATCGTCGTCACGCCCGATCTGACGGAGTTGGTCGAGGCGCTCGATGTCGACGACGTGGTGGACACCACGGGCGCTGGTGACTACTACACGGCCGCGTTCGCGCACGGCGTGATGACGGGTGCCGACTTGCTTGAGGCCGCCTGGCTCGGCAACGTGGCGGGGGCGCTCAACACCACGCGTGTGGGGGCGCAGAGCTTCCCGCTCGACCGAGCGACGCTCGACCGCCACGCGCTCGAGGGGCAGCGCACGTCCTGATGCGCGGGCTGCTGCTGGTCGCGCTGCTCGCGCTCGTCGGATCCGTCGGTGCAGCCTCGTACGAGGCGCGCTTCGACGTCGCCTGGCGCCTCGTGGCCGAGCGCTACTGGGACCTCGACGCGATGGCCATCGACTGGGACGAGGCGCGCATCGAGTACGGTCCGGCCGCCCGTGACGCCGCCGACGACGACGCCTTCTACACGGTGCTCGAGGCGATGTACGAGCGCATCGGCGACGACCACACCGCTTTCGTCAGGCCCGAGCGCGTGGCCGAGTTCAGGCAACGCTACGGCGACCTGCCGTGCCTGGGCGTGTTCGGCGTCGCAGGCGCTGGCGACCCGACCGCGACGCCTCGGGCCACCCCAGCGCTCCCCGACCCCTTGCTGCTCGCCGGGCCCGTCGCGTACGGGCTGCTCGGCGAGGCGACCGGGTACGTCCGGGTCGACGATCTGGTGCGAGACGGCACGAGTCCAGGCGTCCGCAGTGCGGTCGGCGACCTCCTGGCGCTCGGCGCCGAGTCCTTCGTGCTCGACCTGCGCGGCAACCCCGGTGGTCGCCTGGTCACGATGATGCAGGTCGCGGGCGTGTTCACGAGCGGCTTCCTGTGGCGCGCCGTGACCACCTGGTCGCTACCGGTGCCCTACCCAGCGCTGGGTGCCACGCTGACCGACGCGCCGCTCGCCGTGCTCGTCGACGGCGACGTGCACAGCGCGGCGGAGGGCCTGGCTGGAGCGCTGCAGATGAGCGGCAGGGCCATCATCGTCGGCGCGACGACGGCCGGCAACGTCGAGGCCGTGCTGCCGTTCTGCCTGCGTGACGGCTCGCAAGCGTGGGTCGCCACCGGCGTCCTGGCGCCGATCGGCGGTCCCACGTGGGAGGGGCGCGGGGTGACGCCCGACGTCGAGACCGCCTCGGACGACGCCCTCGGCGCCGCGCTCGACGCCCTCACCGCCCGGCCGTGAGCGGGGGGACCGCCGACGCGCTCGAGCGCGTCGCAGACGGCGTGCTGCGCGTACCGCTCCGGACGCAGACCCTTCCGCCCTTCACCCACACCAACGCCTTCGTCCTGGCCTCGGACGGTGTCGGCATCGTGATCGACCCGGGAGCCGGCGACGACGCCGCGGTCGCCGCGCTGCGCGCGGCGCTCGACGCCGCCGACGTCACGGCGCCGAAGGGCGTGCTCCTGACCCACACGCACCCCGACCACGTGGGTGGGGTCGACGCGTTGCGTTCGCTCTGGCCCGACCTGCAGGTGTGGGCGCCGGCCGCCGAGCTCGGCCGCTGCGACAGCGCGTGGGGCGCGATCGGCGTGCGCCACGGCCGCAGCCTGACGCTCGGCGGCGCCGTGCTGACGCTCGTCGGCACGCCCGGCCATGCGCTCGACCACGTGGCCGTGTGGTGGTCGGCGCACCGCTTGCTGGTCGCCGGCGACCTCGTCGCCGGCGTGGGGTCGATCTGGGTCGGCGTCCCCGACGGTGACGTCAGCGCGTACCTGTCGTCGCTCGAACGCGCCGCCGCCCTCGACCCTTCGATCGTCGCGCCTGCGCACGGTCCGGTCAGGCGAGACGGCGCCACCGTCCTCCATGAAGCTCGCCGCCACCGCCTAGCGCGTGAAGCGAGCCTGCTGCAGGCGCTGCAAGACGGCCCGGCGCGCATCGGCGCGTTGCGCGCACGCCTCTACCCCGACCTACCCGAGGCGGCCTTCGATCTGGCCGAGCGCACGCTGCTGGCCCATCTGGCGAAGCTGATGCGCGAGCTGCGCGTCATGCACGTCGGAAGCGACGCAGACGGACCGTACGCGCTGGCGTGACGGCGCCGCTCGGAGCCAGCGCGCTCGACGCGAACGCGCTCAGAGAGAGCGGCGCAACCAGTCGCGCAGAGCGTCCGCCTCGGCGGCGATCGTGCCGTCAGGGCGGGCGCTCGGCAACGACTCGAGCGCGGGATGCGTCACGCTGACGTCCGGCAGCGCCCGCGCAACGACCTCGGGGAACTTGGCAGGGTGTGCGGTCGCCACCACCAACGCAGGACCCGCGATCGCGTCCGTGGAGCGCCGTCGCAGCCGCGCGAGCGCCTCGAGGCCGACGGCCGTGTGGGGGCAGACGATCACGCCGTGGTCGAACCAGCAACGCCGGATCGCCTCGAGCGTGGCCTCGTCGTCGACGCCTGCACCGTGCACGGGGACGGGATACGTCCCGCCAGCGAACAGCGTGACGAGTCGCTCGAGGTTGCTGGGGGCGCCGACGTCCATCGCGTTCGACAGCGTGGCGACGGTGGCGGGGGCGTCGCCGGCGACCACCTCGCCACGCAGCACGCGCGGGAAGTGGTCGTTGGCGTTGTGGGCGGCGACGAGGCCGCGCGGTGCGGCACCCATCGCAGCCGCGAGCAGCGCGGCGGCCAGGTTGCCGAGGTTGCCGCTCGGGACGACGTTCCACACGTCGTTGGCCGCGACACCACAGGCCCTCGCCCACTGCAACACGCCCCAGACGTGATACGTCGTCTGCGGCAGCAAGCGGCCGACGTTGATCGAGTTGGCGCTGGTGAGACCGAGCTCGGCCAACGCCGGGTCGACGAGCGCCTGCTTCGCGAGTCGCTGGCAGGCGTCGAAGTCACCCCTGACGGCGACGGCCATGACGCCGTCGCGCGGCTGGGTCAGCTGACGCTCCTGTACGGGGCTGACGCGCCCCTCCGGGTACAGCACCACGACGCGCAGGCCGTCGATGCCGGCGAAGCCGTCGGCCACGGCACCGCCGGTGTCGCCCGAGGTGGCCACCAGCACCGTGGCCGTCTCGCCGCGGCGACGCAGGCTGCGCGCCAGCCAGCGACCCATCGTGCGGGCGGCGACGTCCTTGAACGCCAAGGTGGGGCCGTGGTGCAGCTCGAGCAACGCCGTCTCGGTACCGAGTGGGCGCACGGGGACCACGAAGTCGAGGGCGGAGCGCGCGTCGGCGACCCATTCGTCGGCGTCGTGTGGGTCGAACCAGGGCCGCAGGACGGCGTCGATCACGTCGCCCCAGCGCTCGGCCTCGGCCCAGCCGGGCGCCAGTGACGGCACGCGCGTGGGCACGTACAGGCCGCCGTCGGGTGCCAAGCCGCGGCGCAGCGCGTCCTCGAACGTGACGGGACGGCGTCCGGGGTCGCGGGTGCTGACGAACGTGACCGCGGTGTGCGTCATGCGACCTCGATGCGTTCGAAGTCGTCGGCCGCGGACGCCTGGGCGGGGGCGGGCACGCTGCGCTCGAGGGGCACTGGACCCGGCCGTCCCGCGACGGCATCGAGCACGTCGGCCACGACACCGCTGGCGGTGGCCTCGGCGCCGGCGCCGGGTCCGCTGATCACGACCTCGCCGACCGCGTCGCCGCGGTAGAGCAGTGCGTTCTTCCCGGACCCAGCCAGTACCAGCGCGTGCTCCGCGGGCAGCGCCACGGGACGCACGGCGACGCGCCAGCGTGCGCCATCGGACCACAGGCTGGCGACCAGACGCACACGCGCGCCGCGCGCCGCGATGTCGGCGACCAGCGCCGGCTCGAGGCCGCGCACTCCGCGCACGTCGCGCCGCACCTCGTCCCACGTCAGCTCGGGGAGCGCGCACATGCGGGCCAGCAGCGTCAGTTTGTGAGCGGCGTCCACGCCGTCGACGTCGAGCGCAGGATCTGCCTCCGCGTAGCCGAGGCGCTGCGCCTCCGCGAGCGCCACGTCGAAGGCCGTACCGGCCTCGAGGCGCTCGATCAGGTACGCGCAGGTGCCGTTCAGGAGCGCGTGCAGCGCGATCGGGCTCGAGCCGCGCAGCGCCCCGGCGAGCGGCCCGACCACCGGCGTGCCGGCCATGACGGCGGCCTCGAAGCCGACCCGGCCCGCTCGGACCAGTGGGCCCCAGACGTCCCAACGCTCGGCGAGCGCGGCCTTGTTCGCGCTCACCAGGCGGGCACCGCTCGCGGCGGCGCGCGCCATGAGCTCGGTGGCCAACTCGACGCCGCCCATGACGTCGACGACGACGTCCGCACCGGCGATCGCCGCGTCGGCATCGGTCGTCAGGCGCGGTGGGCGCGTGCCGAGGTCGCGGGGGGCGTCGAGGTCGCGCACGAGCGCGGCGCTGAGCGCGAGCCCAGGCACGTTCTGGAGGCGGCGGATCGCGGCGGCGCCGACGGTTCCGGCCCCGAGGAAGGCGACGCGGTGCGTGGGTGGCATGCGGGGGAAGGTACCACGCGTGTTGCTCTGGTATCTTCGACGCTTGGATGGCGCATGGCCCGCGTAGCGGGCCCGCCCGCTTTGCGGTGCCGCGCCCGGTCGGGAGCACTCCATGTTCGGAATCGGCATCGTCGGCTTGCCCAACGTGGGCAAGAGCACCCTGTTCAACGCCATCACCAAGGCCAGCGTCGAGGCGGCCAACTACCCCTTCGCCACGATCGACAAGAACGTCGGCGTCGTCGCCGTGCCGGACGAGCGTCTCGACGTCCTGGCCGACCTGTTCGTCAAGGCCGGGCGGCGGCCGCCGATCGTGCCGACCACGGTCGAGTTCGTCGACATCGCCGGTCTGGTCAAGGGCGCCAGCCAGGGTGAGGGCCTCGGGAACCAGTTCCTCGCCCACATCCGCGAGGTCGCCGCGATCGCGCACGTGGTCCGCTGCTTCGAGGACGACAACGTCGTGCACGTCGCCGGGCGCGTCGACCCGTTGGCGGACATCGAAACGATCGAGACGGAACTCGCGCTCGCCGACCTGGCGACCCTGGACCGTCGCGCCGAGCGGCTGCGCCGCGCGGTGAAGGCGAACCCCGACGAGGCCGTGCAGCTGCGTGAGGTGGAGACGCTCCAAGCGGCCCTCGAGGCGGGTCGCCAGGCCCGTGCGGTCCTGGCGGAGACGGGATGGACGCTGCCCAGCGACCTGCAGCTGCTGACGGCCAAGCCGGTGGTGTACGTGTGCAACGTGTCGGAGGCCGATCTGCTGGGCGGCAACGAGTGGGTCACGGCGGTGCAGGCGAAGGCCGCCGCAGAGGCGGCGGACGTCGTGGTGATCTCGGCGCAGATCGAGCGCGAGCTGGCCGAACTCACCGACGGCGAGGCGCTGGAGTTCCTGAACGATCTCGGGCTCGAGCGCTCCGGTCTCGAGCGTCTGATCCACGCTGGGTACGACGTGCTCGGGTTGATCACGTACCTCACGGCCAGCGAGAAGGAGGTCAGGGCCTGGACCGTGCCACGCGGGGCGACGGCGCCTCGGGCGGCGGGCGCGATCCACAGCGACCTCGAGCGCGGCTTCATCCGGGCCGAGGTCATCCACTGGACCAAGCTGCGTGAGGCCGGCAGCATGACCGCTGCTCGAGCGCGCGGCTGGGTGCGCACCGAGGGCAAGGGCTACGTCATGCAAGACGGCGACGTGATGCACGTGCTCTTCAACGTCTGACCCAGCGCTTCGTGTGCCTCGACCAGGTCACGATGCCGCGGCCGGGCGTAGGCTTCGGCATGACCCGAGAGGCCGTGACCACGACGCGACCGCGCGAGCCCAGACGCTTCGTGCGCGGCGACGTCCTGCTCTTCCCGGGTCCCGCCGATGGCGTCTGGCAGCTGCTGGACGGGCTAGCACGCGTGCAGACCGTGGACGCCGACGGCAACGGACTCACCCTGCGGTACGTCAAGCCCGGCGACTTCTTCGGCGAGGAGAGCCTGGTCGGTGGCCGCCGCGACTACTTCGTCGAGGCCGTCAGCGGCGTCACGGTCGCGCGTTGGCGGGTCGACGAGATCGACGACGCGCTGCGCCTGGCGCTGCTCGCGTCGTTCGCGCGGACCACCGCCGACCTGTACCGATCGCTCCGACGCTGGTCCGGTAAGCGACTGAAGGCGCGGGTCGCCGCCGAGCTGCTGGCGCTGACGGACACCCCACTCGCATCGTGCGACGAAGCCGCCACCGTGGTGCACGTGACGCACGACGACCTCGCGGCCGCCGTCGGCTCGGTCAGGGAGACCGTGACGAAGCTGCTCGGCGAACTCCAGCGATCCGGCGTGATCGTCGCGGGGTATGGCAAGGTCACGCTCGTCGACCCCGCCTCGCTGCGCGCGTTCGCCGACGGCGCGCAGCACGGCGGGGTCGCCGATGGCGAGGCTCAGAACACCGTGCCGATGCGGAAGGCGAACACCCCACCGCGGTTGCGCTCGCTGAAGCCGTAGTCGAAACGCAGCGGCGGCAGCGCGACGCCGCCGAAGCCCAGGTCGACCTGGACGCCCACGCCGAGGCCCGCGAAGATCGGGGCCTGGTAATCGTCGTAGCCGGGTACGTTCGACACGTAGCCGACGTCGGCGAAGACGATACCGACCACGGTCTCGGTCGCGAACGTGCTCAACCAGAAGTCGTAGCGGTACTCGAGCGACCCGGTGGCGTAGGTGCGCGAAGGGTCGAAGTCGGTGTCGGTGTAGCCGCGGATGCTCGTGCGATCTTGCAGCGTGCGCCCGACGATGAAGCGCCGCGAGTCCGGGTAGAAGGCACCGAACTGGTGACCGGCGTTGAGGCGCACGGCGAACACGTGGTTCGGGTCGCTCACCACGTCGGGGAACATGGTGGCAGGGTGCAGGTAGGTACGCGCACCGACCTCGACCTGTTGGTACGTGTACGTGCGCCGCTCGCCGCTCTCGGGGTCGCGGATGTCGTTGCCCCAACCGAAGCCGACGTCGAGATCGGCCCCGATGCCGCTGCGCGGGAAGCTCGCGCTATCGCGGTCGTCGTACGTCAGGCCGCTGCTGACGGACGCCGACAAGCCGGATACGGGCAGGGCTTGGGCCGCGACCTCGGGTGGGAGCGCGCAATCGTCTGGGTTCGTCACGACCCCATCCTCGATCTCGCACGGCTCGCTCGCGGGCTCGAGCACGTACTGGTTGTACGTCACGCGCGCGCCGACGTTCAGGGTCGTGTTCGGCAGCACGCGCCGACCGACGCCGAGCGAGCCACCGCTCGAGCGCACCGTGTACTCGCCGACGCTCACGCGGTTGTCGTCGATCGGATCGAGGCCCGGGTACACGGCCGTCAGGCTGCCGTCGAGCACCAGCCGCTGGTTGACGTCGACGACCGAGAACAGCGACGCGCTGACCGACGTCGGCACCTCCTGGAGGTCGAGCACGTCGATGTAGAGCCACGGGATCGAGTAACGGATGCTGCCCCCGAACTGGAGGCCGAGGTCGGACGTGAGCCCCTCGATCTCGGCAGAGATCGAGTGGGCCAAGCCGAAGAGGTTCGACTCGGAGAAGCTGAGCGAGGCCGAGAAGCCCGTCTCGGTGTTGTACTGCGCCGACGGCTGGAACACGCCCGTCTGCGCGGCTCGGACCACGACGCCTACGATCACCTCGTCGCTCTCCTCGGCCGGTAGCAACTGCCTGCTCACGGGCGTGACGGCACCGAGCCGCGCGACGGCGCGCAGCCCGTCGTCGAGCGCGCGCAGGTCGAGGACCTCGCCCGGGTTCGGCAGGTAGCGCGTGATCACGGTCGTGTCGGTGCGGCCCTCGGGACCGTCGTAGCTGACCTCGTACCCGGCGATGCGGAGTTCCTGGACGCGCTGCACGTAGGTGCCGTCGTCGCGCCACGAGAAGGCGGGCTGGGTGGCGATGACGACACCGCGATCGGCGTAGAGCGCGCGGATCCGGCGGAAGTCCTCCTCGGCCAGCGCCGACGTGAAGGTGTCACCCTCACGCAAGGTCAGCTGTTCCAGGATGACGTCGTCGCCGACAGCGCTGTTGCCCTCGATGACCACGCTCGTGACGGGCCCCGCGGTGTCGGGGGCACCGACCGCGAAGGCGACGCGAACGGCGCCGGTGGCCGTGACCTGCGGCACCACGCGAACGTCGGCGGTGCGCCCTTCCGCCAGCCGCCTGACGTCCTCGAGCAGCGTGTCGACGTTGAAGAGGTCGCCGACGGCGAGGCTCAGCTCGGACGCATCGATGCCGAGCGCCGTCGTGTCGAACGACGCGATGCGCAGCTCCCGGAAGCGGATCGTCAGGGTTCCGTCGCCGTCGAGTTCGCTGCGCTCCTCATCGACGCCGCTCTGGCGGTAGCCGAGCTCGCCGTAGCGCGCCGCGATGCCGTCGACGGCGGCGCGGTAGCTCGTGTAGCCGAAGGTGTCGGCGGTAGCCACCACCGAGAAGCGGCGCTCGAGCTCGGCCTCGTCCAGAACCGACGACTCCTCGAAGACGACGCGCGTCAGCGGCGCCGTCTCCGTGACGGTGTAGCGCAGTCGCACGGGCGCACGGCCGTCCTCGGCCGCCGGCGCCTCGCGGTCGGGGATCGCCTCGAGCAGCACGGGCACGTCGAACGGAACACCGATGCTGCGGTAGATCTCCTGCACGGTGTCGATCGCTTGCTCGGCCCGGATCGCGTTGAGGGTGCGGCCTGCGTCGAGCAGGTGCTCGCGGATCACGGTGTCGCGCACCGCGTCGGCGTCGACGAGCTCGATACCGACGAACTCGACGGCGGCCACGCGCGGGTTCTCACGCACGCGAACGACGAGCACCGGACCGGCACCGCGATCCTCGAGGCTCACACTCACCTCTTCGAAGGCACCGAGCGCGTAGACACGGTTGCGCTCGGCCTCCAGGTCGACGCGTTCAGCAGGCGTGCCCGGGCGCGCGGCGACGATGGTGCGCACCACGTCCGCGAACGCGGTGGTGCCGTCGACGCGGACCTGTGTCAAGGCACCGCTGATGGTGGGGGCGGCTTGGGCGAGCGTCCATGAGGCCGCGCCGAGCGCGACCACCAGTGCGAGCCCGGCGAGGATGGTTCTGAGCGGCATGCGGCAGTGTACCCGAGGCCATCGTGAGAGCCTTGGCACCGCAGGATGAGACACCGAGGCGGACCGATGGCGGTGCACGGGGCACGCGGCGACGCCCGGGAAAGCCCAGGGGCGACGGTATGATGAGCGCCATGGGACAGCCGTCGAGCAACCACACCGACTGGCCGGCGCTGGCGCTCCGGGCTGCCGCCGCGCTGCGGTCCGCCGGCGTCGACCGGGCCGACCTGGGCATCATGCTGGGATCGGGCCTCGGGCCCCTGGCCGACGAGGTCGAAGTCCGCTGTGTCGTGCCCTTCGCCGACGTGCCGGGCATGAGCGCCAGCACGGCCCCTGGCCACGCCGGCCGCGTCGTCGTCGGCCGCCTGGAGGGGCGCGACGTGATCGCGTTCCAAGGGCGCCTGCACGGCTACGAGGGCCTCGACGCCCGCGCCTGCGCCTTTCCGGTCCGCATCATGCACGCCTTCGGCGCGCGCTCGCTGCTGGTGTCGAACGCCTGCGGCGGGCTGGACCCGCATCTGCGTGCGGGCGACCTCTTGCTGCAGCTCGACCTGATCAACGCGACGGGCGACCAGGCGCTGGCGGGACCGGACGACGGCCTCGGTGAGCGCTTCACCGTGATGTTCGACGCGTACGATCCCGCGTACCTCGAGATTGCGCGAAGCACCGCACGGCGCATCGACCAGCCGTTGCGCGAGGGCGTCTACCTCGCGATCCGCGGGCCCGCCTACGCGACGCGCGCCGAGTTGCGCGCGTACCGCGGCATGGGTGCGGACGTGATCGGCATGTCGACGGTGCACGAGGTCGCGATGGCGCGGCACCTGGGCATGCGCGTGCTCGGCCTCTCCGTGGTGACGGACATGGCGCTGCCCGACGCCACAGGTCACGCGTCCGGCGACGACGTGCTGCGGATGGCCGACCGCTCGGGCGAGCGCTTCCGGGCGCTCGTGCGCGCCATCGTGCCGCAGTTGTGAGCCCACAGCCGCACCGCGCTCTGACGGACGTGCGCGAGCGGATCGCGGCCGCGTGCCGCCGCGCCGGCCGCGAACCGGCGGCGGTCGGTCTCGTCGCCGTCACGAAGGGGCGCGCGCCGGACGACGTGCGAGCGGTGCTCGCCGCAGGGCAGCGCGTGCTCGCCGAGAACCGCGTCCAGGACTGGCGCGCGCTCGTCGACGCCCTGGGCGACGACGAGCCGGGCGACACGCCGCCGCAGTGGCACCTGATCGGCCACCTGCAGCGCAACAAGGCGCGCTTCTGCCGCCCGTTCGCCTTGATCCACTCCCTCGACAGCGAACGCCTGGCGCGTGCGCTCGACGAGGAGGGGGCGAAGCACGACCACGTGTTCAGGACGCTCCTGCAGGTGAACGTGTCGGGTGAAGCGAGCAAGTTCGGCGTCGCCGCGGGCGACGCCGAGGCGCTGCTCGACCGCGTCGCCGTGCTGCCGCACGTCGAGGTCGTGGGCCTGATGACGATCGCGCCGTATCACGACGACCCCGAGCGCGCCCGGCCCGTGTTCGCGAGCCTGCGCGAGCTGGCCCGCGAGCTGGGGCTGCATGAGCTCTCCATGGGGATGAGCGGGGACTACGAGGTCGCGGTCGAGGAGGGCGCCACGCTGGTCCGCATCGGTTCGGCGCTGTTCGAGCCCGCGGGCGCTGCAGACGCGACCGAGGCTCAGCCGGGCGCTGGGTCGTCGACGGCGTCGACGTCCACCTGAGGTGCCTCGGCGGTCCCGGCGGCCGCTGCGTCGAGCGCGGCGTCGAGCGCCACCCACGGGAGCGTCGCGCACTTGACGCGTGCGTGCAGCTTGCTGATCCCCTCGAGCACCTGCAGGTCACCCAGGCTGGGGTCGACGCCCTTGCCGTGGATCATCGCCTTGAAGTGGCCGATCAGCGCCTCGGCCTCGTCGACGCTCAGGCCTTTGATCGCCTGGGTCATCATGCTGGCCGATGCCTGGCTGATGGCGCAGCCGTGGCCGTCGAAGCGCGCGTCCCCGACCAGGCCGTCGTCGAGGCGTACGTAGAGCACGAGTTCGTCGCCACACGAAGGGTTGATGCCCTCCTGGCGCACGGTGTAGGGGTCGAGCGCGCCGCGGTTCCGGGGGGAGCGGGCGTGCTCGAGGACGGCGTCGCGGTAGACCTGTTCGAGGAAACCCATGGCGTCAGGCTACCCCGGCGAAGAAGGTCCGGACCTCGCCGAGCGCGTCGGCGAGCAGGTCGATCTCGGCCGTGGTGGTGTGGATCCAGAAGCTGGCACGCGCCGTGCTGCGCACGCCGAGCGCGCCCATGAGCGGCTGCGCACAGTGGTGCCCCGCCCGGATCGCCACGCCGCGCACGTCGAGCGCGCTGGCGACGTCGTGGGGGTGCACGCCGTCCAGGTTGAACGTCACGATGCCGCCGCGATCATCGCCCTCCGGCCCGTAGAGCGTGACACCGTCCACGCCCCGGAGGCGCTCGATGGCGTAGCGCGCCAGCGCCCGGTCGTGGTCCCAGATGTCTTGGAGGCCGACCTCGTCGAGGTAGTCGAGGGCGGCGTGCAGACCGACCGCTTCGGCGATGGCTGGCGTGCCGGCCTCGAAGCGCATGGGGATGTCGGCGTAGGTGCTGCGATCGAGCGCGACGGTGCGGATCATCTCGCCGCCACCCATGAAGGGGGGCCACGTCGCGAGCAGTTCCTCGCGAACCCAGAGCGCCCCGATGCCCGACGGTGCGCCGACCTTGTGGCCGGAGAAGGCGTACATGTCGGCGCCCAGCGCCTGCACGTCGACCGGCAGGTGCGGCACCGCCTGAGCGCCGTCGACGAGGAGCAGCGCACCCGCCTCGTGGGCGATGCGGGCGATCTCCGCGACCGGGTTGAGCACGCCCAGGACGTTGCTGACGTGGAAGGTGGCGACGAGCTTGGTGCGCGGCGACATCGCGTCACGCAGCGCGTCGAGGTCGACGCGCTGGTCTCTGCCGAGGGGAACGCCGCGGATCACGGCGCCGCGCTCGGCTGCGAGCAGGTGCCAGGGCACCAAGTTGGCGTGATGCTCGGCGACGGTAACGACGATCTCGTCACCCGGCCCGATGGCGCGCCGTCCCCAGGCGTGGGCGACGAGGTTGATGCCCTCGGTCGCGTTGCGCACGAACACGACGGAGCGCTCGTCGGGCGCGTTGATGAAGCGGGCGACGCGCGTGCGAGCAGCCTCGTAGGCGTCGGTGGCCTCGGCCGACAGGGTGTGCGCGCCGCGGTGGACGTTGGCGTAGTGCTGCCGATAGAAGCCGTCGACCGCTTCGAGCACGCGCTCGGGCTTCTGAGCCGAGGCGGCGCTGTCGAGGTAGACGAGCGGCGCACCGTGCACGCGCCTACGCAGGATCGGTAAGTCGTCGCGTCGCTCTGCGGTGATGGCCATGCGGCATCGTACCACTTCTCGGAACCGTTCCGAGTTTCAGGCGTGCCGGTGGAGGCGGTACACTCGGTGCGTGCACGTCCGCTCCCTCCGGCACCTCCACCTGCGCAACCTGGTCACCGAGCGCCTCGCCTTCGAGGACGGCGTCACGGCACTTGTGGGCCCGAACGCGGCGGGGAAGTCGAACGTGCTCGAGGCCATCGTGCTCGGGACCACCGGCACGGCCGCCGCTGGCCGCGTGACCGAGTCGTTGCGCTTCGGCGTCGACCAGGGCTTCGTGCGGGTCGAGCTCGAGGCAGCCAGCGGTGAGCACGTCGTCGAGGTCGGGCTCGCGCCCGGCCGCAAGGTGATCCGCCTCGACGGCCAGGCCGTGCGCGCCATCGACCTCGCCACCCTGGGCGGCGTCGTGCTCGTCGCACCGGAGGACGTCGACGTGATCCTCGGCCCACCGGCCCGGCGCCGGGCGTTCCTGGATCACGTCCTGGGTCGCCTGTCGCTGCGGTACGCCCTGATGCTGCGCGAGTACCAACGCGTGCTCGAGCAACGCAACGCACTGCTGCGCGCCGCCGCCGACTCGGCGTTGTTCGGGCCCTGGGACGAGCGGTTCGTGGCGCTCGGCGAGGACGTCGCGGCGCTGCGGCGTCGGGCGGTGTCGTCGCTCGCCCAGTACGCCGCCGCCGCGTACGACAGCATCGCCGGTGAACCGCAGGGCTTCGACGTCGCGCTGGACACCGTGAGCGACCACGCCGACCTGGCCGCCGCGCTCGCCGCGACGCGCTCCGCCGAGCGTGCGCGCGGCGCGACGCTCGTGGGGCCACACCGCGACGAACTGCGCATCACGCTCGACGGGCGCCTCGTGCAGACCTTCGGTTCGCGCGGCGAGGCGCGCACGGCCGCGCTGGCGCTGCGGGTGGCGGAGCGCGCGCTGCTCGAAGCGCGTCACGGTCGCGCCCCGCTCCTGCTGATCGACGACGTGCACGCGGAGCTCGACGAGCGTCGGCGCGCCTTCCTGATGGACCTCGCCGCGCTCGCCCCGCAGGCGATCGTGACGGGGACGGAGGCGCCCCCGTCGGCCGCACGCGTGTGGCGCATCGCCGACGGGCGCGTCGAGACCGCGCACGGCGCGCCCGTGGTGGCGCATGATGGGGTGCGATGATGCCGCGTGAGCGTGCGATTCGCGACCTGTTGCACGAGGCGTTTCGGCGCAGCGGCCTCGTTCGCGGCGTGCATCGCGCAGAGGCGGTCATCGCCTGGCGCCGCGTCGTCGGTCCCGAGGTGGCGCGCTTCTCCAGCGCCGCCGCCCTGCAGCAAGGCACGCTCGTGGTCGACGTACCCGACCCCGAGACGGCGATGCACCTAGGCCTCCAGCGACACCATCTCGTGCGCGCCTTCGCGGAGCACCTGGGGCCGAACGTCGTGCGCGAGATCCGCTTCCGCGTCGGCAGGCCGACGCCCCCCGACGACGATCCCGTACTGGCCGCGGCCCACGCCCCGGCCGACCCACGGGCCGTCGCCGCGCTGGCCCGCGACCTCCAAGGGGTGCCAGAAGGCGTCGCCGGCCCTGCGCTGCAAGCGGGTGCCGCGCTGCTCGGACTGCATGCCAGGCGCCGCGCGGCGGGCTGGCAACCCTGCCCCGTCTGCGGCGTCCCGAGCGAACCGCCCGAACCAGCGACGACGAGCGCCTCGGACCGCGGCGCTCGGACCGCGGCGCCCTGGTGCACGATCTGCCGACGCCACGCCGAACACCCGAAGGTGCGGCGCCAGGCGGAGCGGTTGGCCGACGACCCCGACCTTCCGACGCCCATGCTGAGCGACGACGAGCGCGTGGTCGCGCGTCGGATCGCCGCTGAGCTGGCGGCCGAAGCGCAGTTGGCCACGCTACCGTACGTCCTCGCCGACCCCGCCGAACGCCCGCGTCTGGAGCGCCTCGCGTACGCACAGGCGGCGCTCGCGACCGACGTCGCGCTCGCAGACGTGAGCGACGACCACCTGGCCGTCGTCGACGCGCGTGTGCTGCGCGCGTTGGGTCGCTGGGCGGTCACCCGACCCACCACCTCGAAGGAGCAACGATCATGAGCACCCCCGTCGTCCTATGCGTCCTCGACGGCTTCGGCATCGCCGAGGCCGGACCCGGCAACGCCGTCGCGCACGCCCACACCCCCGTCTTCGACCGCCTCTGGGCGACCGCCCCGCGCACCACGCTGAAGGCCTCGGGCAGCGCGGTCGGTCTGCCCGATGGGCAGATGGGCAACAGCGAGGGCGGCCACCTCAACCTCGGCGCCGGCCGGGTGGTGATGCAATCGCTGTCGTTCGTCCAGGCCGCCATCGACGATGGCAGCCTGTTCGAGAACGAGGTCCTCGCCACGCTCTGCGACGGCGTCGCAGAGGGCGGCGCCCTGCACCTCATGGGCCTCGTGTCGGACGGCGGCGTCCACTCCGACCTGCGCCACCTCTTGGCGCTCCTTGACCTGGCGCAGCGCCGCGGCCTGGAGCGCGTCTACCTCCACGCCTTCACGGACGGTCGCGACACCGCGCCGGACGGTGGGCGCGGCTACCTGCGGCAGGTGAGCGACCACATCGAGGCGACCGGCAACCCGGCCCGCATCGTCAGCGTGATCGGGCGCTACTGGGCGATGGACCGTGACCGTCGCTGGGACCGTACGAAGCGCGCGTACGACGCCATCGTCATGGGACGGGCCGAGCACCGGGCCGCGAGCCCCGACGAGGCCATCGCGAAAGCGTACGAGCGGGGCGAGACCGACGAGTTCGTGGCCCCGACCCTGGTGGTGTCCGACGGCGCGGACCCCGTCACGCTCGAGGACGGCGACGCGGTGCTGTGGTTCAACTTCCGGGCCGACCGGGCCCGGCAGCTCGCTCACGCTCTGCTGGACGGACCGGAGTGGGACGGCTTCGAGCGCGAGCGGGTCGCGCGCGTGCGCTACGCCTCGCTGATGCACGTCGACCCCACGCTCGGCACGCCCTACGCGCTGAGCCTCGACGAGCTCGAGACCCCGCTCGGCGAGGTCATCGCCGCGGCGGGCCTGCGCCAGTACCGCACGGCGGAAACCGAGAAGTACCCCCACGTGACGTACTTCTTCAACGCCAAACGCGAGGCGCCGTACGAGGGCGAGACGCGCTACATGGAGCCGTCACCCCAGGTGGCGACGTACGACCTCCAACCGGAGATGAGCGCCGCAGCGCTGACCGACGAGACGGTGCGGCGCCTCGCCGAAGGCGACGACGCGTTCGTGTTGATCAATTACGCCAACCCCGACATGGTCGGGCACACGGGTGTGTTCGAGGCGGCCGTCACGGCGTGCGAGACGGTGGACGCCTGCCTCGGCAGGCTCGAGGCGGCGACCTTGGAACGCGGCGGCGCCTTGCTCGTCCTGGCCGACCACGGCAACGCCGAGACGATGCTCACGCCAGATGGTGCGGCCCACACGGCGCACACGACCAACCCAGTGCCATGCGTGCTGGTCGGCGGCCCGGCGGGCGCCACCCTTCGCGACGGCGGTGTGTTGGGTGACGTGGCACCGACGGTCCTCGATCTGCTCGGCCTCGAGATCCCGGCGCTGATGACCGGGCGGTCGCTGCTCCGACGCTGAGCCCTGGGCCCCGCCGGCCGCTGCTGACCGAGCCACGCGAGACGAGGGGCCCCGAGCGCGTTCGCTCGGGGCCCCTCGGTTCGAACCTTCGTCCGTGCCTTCGTTCGGCCGTGCGCCGCGCTGCTGCGCACGGCGTGCTCAGACGGTGGTCAGAAGTCCATGCCGCCCATGCCGCCCATGTCGCCGCCGCCGGGCATCGGCGAGCCGCTGTCCTTCTCGGGCTTGTCGGCGATCACGGCTTCCGTGGTGAGCAGGAGCGCAGCGATCGAGGCCGCGTTCTGCAGCGCGGTGCGCGTCACCTTGGCCGGGTCGACGATACCCGCGGCGAGCATGTCGTCCACGTACTCGCCGATCGCGGCGTCGAAGCCGTACTTGCCGTCGTTGCGCTGCATGATGGCGTTCACGACGACCGAGCCCTCGGAACCGGCGTTGGCCGCGATCTGGCGGGCCGGCTCCTCGAGCGCGCGCATGAGGATGCGGGCGCCGGTGCGCTCATCGCCCTCGAGGCTGTCTGCGACGGCCTTGACGGACGTGATCGCGTGGATCAGCGTGACACCACCGCCGGCGACGATGCCTTCCTCGACGGCCGAACGGGCGGTCGAGAGGGCGTCTTCGAAGCGGTGCTTCTTCTCCTTGAGCTCGGTCTCGGTGGCCGCGCCGACGCGGATGACCGCGACGCCGCCGGCCAGCTTGGCCAGGCGCTCTTGGAGCTTCTCGCGAGCGTAGTCGCTGTCGGTGTTCTCGATCTCACCGCGGATGCCCTTGACGCGGGCGGCGATCGCCTCGCTGTCGCCCATGCCCTCGATGATCGTCGTCTCGTCCTTGCTGATGCGGATGCGCTTGGCGCGACCGAGCTGGGCGAGGCGGACGTTCTCGAGCTTGTGGCCGAGCTCCTCGGTGATGACCTCGCCGCCGGTGACCGCGGCGATGTCCTTGAGCATCTCCTTGCGGCGGTCGCCGAAGCCCGGGGCCTTGACGGCCGCGATGTTCAGCGTGCCGCGGAGCTTGTTCACCACGAGCGTCGCGAGGGCTTCGCCCTCGACGTCCTCGGAGATGATCAGCAGCGGCTTGCCGGTCTGGGCGACCTGCTCCAGCACGGGCAGGAGGTCCTTGAGTGCGGCGACCTTCTTCTCGTGGATCAGCAGGTAGGCGTCCTCGAGGACGGCTTCCATGACGTCGCTGTCGGTGACGAAGTAGGGCGAGATGTAGCCCTTGTCGAACTGCATCCCCTCGACGACGTCGAGCTCGGTATCGAGGCCCTTGGACTCCTCGACGGTGATGACGCCGTCGCGGCCGACCTTGTCCATCGCTTAGGCGATCAGCTGGCCGACGGCCTCTTCGTTGGCCGAGATCGAGGCCACCTCGGCAACCGACTTGCTGTCCTCGACCGGATGGGACATCTTGGCGATCTCGGCGACGGCCGCTTCGACGCCCTTGTCGATGCCGCGCTTGAGCGCGAGCGGGTTCGCGCCGGCCGCGACGTTGCGCAGGCCCTCGCGGACGATGGCCTGACCGAGCACCGTGGCGGTGGTGGTGCCGTCACCCGTGATGTCGTTCGTCTTGCTGGCGATCTCGATCAGCAGCTTGGCGCCGATGTTCTCGATGTGATCGGCGAGCTCGATCTCCTTGGCGACGGTGACGCCGTCCTTGGTGATCGTCGGGCTGCCGAACTTCTTCTCCAAGACGACGTTGCGCCCCTTGGGACCGAGGGTGACCTTGACGGCGTTGGCGACGGCGTTGACGCCGCGTTCGAGCGCACGACGAGCTTCTTCTTTGAACAGCAGTTCTTTAGCCATGTGTATGTGTCCTTACTCGACGATGGCGTGGACGTCACGCTCGCTGAGGATCATCAGTTCCTGGCCGTCGAGGGTCATCTCCGTGCCGCCGTACTTGGCGAACACGACGGTGTCACCGACGCTGACTTCGAGCGCAACGCGCTCGCCGTTGTCGAGCAGCTTGCCGCTGCCGATGGCCAGCACCTTGCCGCGCTGGCTCTTCTCCTTGGCCGTGTCGGGCAGGACGATGCCGCTCGCAGTGGTCTGCGGCTCGTCGATGACCTCGACGACGATCTTGTCACCGAGTGGTTTGAGGTTCATCCGATCCTCCGTTGGTATTGGGTTTGCCCGCTTCGGGGCTACATGGATTAGCACTCGCGATGCGCGAGTGCTAACTGCCGTTCATCGTAGTGAATCCAGCGCTGAGTGTCAAGGAGATTGAGCGTGTTCGACTCAAGCGGTGCTCGCGCTCGGCGCGCACGCCGGCGGGCCGTCTTCAGCCGCGCCGCAAGCCTACCACCAGACCGGGCACGAACGCGCCAGCGAACGTCAGGTTGTGGGTCAGCACGCCCACCAGGCTGCGCCATGCACCGTCCAGCGTGTCGGTCTCGAACCATGGGTCCACGCGCGCCTGCACCTCACCCCAGTGGACCGTCAGGAACCCCTGCGTCGCGAGCACCTGGACAGCCACGAAGAGCAGCCCGACGAGGACCGCCACCACCTTGCCGACCTTCTTCAGGGCGTACCCGACCGCGAAGCCGGCGACCAGGCCGAAGCCGAGCTGCTCGGCGAACGGTGCGATGCTGGACCACTCCCACTCCACGCGGTCAATGTAGCACGCGACGCGCCGTGCCTGGTGGCACGAAACCGCTCCAGGACGTGCCTCATGAGACGTGCGTGAGGACGCCGGCCCGGGCGTCCCGACCGTCCCGTGCGCTATCATGCCGCGTGATGATTCGCGTCGGTCCAGCCGTGCAGTCCGCGCTCGCGCGGGGCGAACCCGTGGTGGCACTGGAGTCCACCGTGTTGACCCACGGCCTCCCCCGCCCCGACAACTTGGCGCTCGGTCGCCGGCTCGAGGAGATCGTCCGCGCAGGTGGCGCGGTGCCCGCCACCGTCGCCGTCGTGGCAGGCGAGCTGACCGTCGGCGTCGACGAGGACGCCATGCGACGCCTCGCCGAGAGCGACGTCGCCAAGGCCAGCCTCTGGAACCTCGCCAGCGTCGTCGCCGCCGGCTCGGACGCCGGCACGACCGTCGCCACCACGCTGTTCGCCGCCACCCGCGTCGGCATCGCCGTGTTCGCCACCGGCGGTCTCGGCGGCGTCCATCGCGAGGCCTTCGACGAGTCCGCCGACCTGACCGCGCTCGCCCGCGAGAGCGTCGTCACCGTCTGCGCCGGGCCCAAGAGCGTGCTCGACGCCGCGGCGACGCTCGAGCGCCTGGAGACGTCGGGGGTCGCCGTGGCGGGCTGGCGCTCCGACCACCTGGCCGGCTTCCTCACCCCGCACACCGACCTCGTCGTCCCGACACGCTGCGACGACGCCGAGCAGGTCGCAACGCTGTTCCACGTCCAGCGCGACCTCGGACTCCCCGGCGGCCTGGTGCTGAGCCGACCCGAGCCCGACGGCCTCGAGCCGGCTGCACTGGCGGCCCTGCTCGACGCGGCCCTCGCGGACGCGGACACGGCGGGCGTGCGTGGCAAGGACGTCACCCCACACCTGCTGCGGCGGCTCGCGGAACGTTCGGACGGCGCCACCGTCCACGTGAACCTGCGCCTGCTCGAGGGCAACGCCGCCCTCGCCGCCGAGATCGCGGTCGCGATCGCGCGTCAGCGCGCGTTCCGAGCCGCCTCCACCAGCCCCAACGAGGTGCCAGTGTGACCGACCATCCCGCCCACGACGACGTGATCACCGAGGACGCCGCGGCGCGAGCAGCAGCCGACGAGCGCCGTGAAGGGCGCGAGCAGCCCAACCTCGGCCGCCTCCTACGCGACGCCCGCGAACGATCGGGACTCGGTCTCTCCGACCTCGCCGAGGTCACGCACGTCCGGAGGGTGTACCTGTCGGCCCTCGAGGAAGGCCGCTACCGCGACCTCCCTGAGGACGTGTACACCCGCAACTTCGTCCGGCTCTACGCCAACGCCGTCGGCCTCGACTCGGCGCCGCTGCTCGACCAGTACGTCCGCGAGCGTCAGAGCGCCCTCGGCCGGACCACCCTCGAGACGCGCCTGGACCGCGACCGACAAGCCGCGACGAGCCTCCGGAGCGGCCAGACCCGGCCCGCCCCGGCCCACCTGCGGCCCGCACTGCCGACCTGGTTGATCGGCCCTTGGCTGCCGACGTTGGCGCTCGTCGTCGTCGTCGTGGGACTGGCGGTGTGGGGGTACAACGGCCTGTTCGGCGGCAGCGGAGCGGCAACCCCGACCGCGGCCGAGACGCCGGCGAGTCCGGCGGACGGCGCCGCGGCGACGACCCCGACGGGTCAGTCACCTGGCGCGTCGCTCGCCGCACCGACCGAGACGCCCGCGGACGCCGCCGTTCCGAGCCAGGTCTTGGTCAGCATCGTGACGACCCCCCCGGGCGCCGCGATCACCATCGACGGCTTCCCGGTGCCCGGCGTCACGCCGCTGCTCGACGTGCCCGTCACGGCTCGCGAGGGTCGCGTGGTCCGCGCTGAACTCGACGGTTTCGAGCCCACCGAGGTCAGGGCAGACCTGCGTCAGGACGCGGACCTGTCGTTGACCCTATCAGCGGTAGGCGCTGCAGACGCTGGCGCCGCTGGTGCCGTGGCCGGCAGCGACGGCGACCTCACGATCACCATCACCGACACGACCTGGCTCGAGGTCTACCGCTCCACCGCTCGCAACGAGGGCGAGCGGCTCGTCTACACGACCGCCCAGCCCGGGGCCAGCTACAGCTTCGCGCCCCCGGTCTTCGTCTACACCGGCAACGCCGCTGGCGTCCGACTCAACCTGTCCGGACAGGACCTCGGCCCGATGGGCTCCCCTGGCGCCGTGCTCGGACGGGCCTTCCCGGAGTGAACTGCACGTGATCTCGCAGTTGGCGTTCGCGTCGCTGACCCGACGCCCGCTCCGGACGGCGCTCACGGCACTCGGCATCGCCATCGCCGTGGGTTCGACGGTCGTGTTCCTGTCCCTCGGAGAGGGGTTGCGCCGCGCCTTCGACGACAGCCTGGCAGGCCTCGGGCCCGACATCCAGGTGAGCTTCGGCGACTTCGACGCCACCTCCCTGAGCTCGGTGCCGCAGCTCCCCATGCGCTACCTCGATGAACTCGACGCAGCCCGCGACACGTACGGCATCGACACGGTCACGCCCGTGCTGCTCTACCTGCGCGGTTCGCTCGTCGCCACGAGCGCCTTCGTGTTCTACGGCCTCCCCGTCGAGACCGACCTGCGCAGCCTCTACCGCGACTTCGCGATCATCGAGGGGCGCGATATCGGCGAACGCGTTCCCGAGGCAGACGCAACGGGGCGTGGCGTGCCGATCGTGGGCGAGGCCGTCGTCGGTGAGCAAACCGCGTTGCGCTCGAGCATCGCCGTGGGTGACGTGCTACGGCTGAACCCCAACGCGGCCTTCGAGGTGGTCGGCGTGGCCGTCGCCGACGGCGGCATCCTCGACAACGCGATCATCGTGCCGATCGAACCACTCCAGGCTGCCCTCGGGGCGGAAGACAGGGTATCGTTCCTGACGCTCGATCTCAGAGACGGCAGCGCCGCGACCGCCACGGCCGAGCGGCTGCGCGCCGACTTCCCGGAGCTCGGGTTCCAGACCCGCACCGACATCGCGTCGGTGTTCGAGGAGGCGGTACGCATCACGGACGTCGTGCGGCTCGGTATCAGCGCCATCGCCCTCATCGTCGGGGCCATCGCGGTCGCGAACACGATGCTGATGAGCGTCTTCGAGCGCACCCGCGAGTTCGGCGTGGTCCGCGCGGTCGGCGCCCGGCCGCGCTTCCTCGTCGGGCTGGTGCTGCTCGAGGCGCTGCTCCTCTCGCTCGTCGGCGCCATCGCGGGGGTCGCGCTCGGCTTCGCCGGCGCCGCGGCCGTGAACCTCTTCGCCGTCGACCTGGTCGGCCTCGACGTCGCGGCGGTCACGCCTCGCCTCGTGGCGTTCGCCGTCGCCGTCGCTGGCGTGATGGGTCTGCTCTCCGGTCTGCTGCCGGCGCTGCGCGCGGCACGGGTACCGATCGCTGTCGCGGTGGCACGAGAGTGACGCCTGAACCCTCAGCCCGGCTCGTCCGAGCGCTCGTCGCGCTGCTCGTGCTCACGGCGCTCGTGCAGGCCCACGCCCGTTTCGAGTGGCGCGACGTCGTCCAAGACGTCCGCATCCTGCCCGACGGCGGCGTCGAGGTCCGCTACGAGCGGACGCTGTGGACGACCCAGGACTTCGGCGAGGCCTTCGTCTGCGTGCGTCTCCGGGCCGGCGAGACGCTGACCCTGTTGCCGGACGAGACGCGCGCGATCTCGCCCGGCCCCGCCGCCGAGGGGCTCACCCAGTCGTGCTCGGGCGGCACCGAGGTGGTCGTGCGACAAGACACCCGCGTGCGCGAGCGGCGCGTGCAGTTCGCGTACCGCCTCGACGGCGTGGTCGACGTTTACAGCGACGTGGTGCAGTGGTACTGGAACATCCTCGAACGCGCCCCCGACCGGCCCGTCGTGGTCGGGTACCGGCTGCGGGTCAGCGCGCCGGGACCGATGGCGGAGCCGTACGACGCCTTCGTGATGCGCTACGCCAACCCCGAACAGCCCACGGTCGAGTTGTCGGCCGACCGGAGCGTGCTCGACGTCTCGTTCCGGCGCATACCGCCGAACGACGGTGTCGAGATCCGCTACCTGATGGACCCCGCCGTGTTCGACGTGCAAGGCAGCCGCGCCGGCCTCGAGGGCCTGCTCCGGGACCAGCTGCGCGTCGTCCGTGGCGACGAGCGCGCGCGCTTCTGGAGCGCGCTGCGCAGCCATCCGGCCTGGGCGCTGCTCCCCGCGGCGGGCGTCGCCTACCTCGTGATGGGCATCCTTGGCGCGTACCGTCGCGTCGGGCGCGAACCCGCCGTCGAGGCGATGCGCTACCCCTTCGAACCGCCGCGCGACGTGGTACCGGCGGCCGTCGCGACGGTCATGCAACAAGACGTGCAGGCCACGTCGCTCGGACCGGCCTGGTTCGCCACGATCATGGACCTCGCTCGACGCGGCTTCCTGCGCTTCGAGGGTGAAGGCCGCAAGCTCGTCATCCACCTCGAGGACGAGCCCACGGGCGACGAGTTGGAATCGTTCGAACGCGCGGTGCTGACCTACCTCCGCAGCGCCGCGGGCAGCGGTCGCAGCGCCCGCCGCGATCCGAACTCCGTCACGATCGCCGAACTGTCGAGTTACGGCCAGCGCCACGCGCGGCGCTTCCTGGCGAGCTTCGGTCGGCAGGTCAAGGCGTGGGCGCAGGGGTATTACGGCGGCCCGTACCTGACGCCCGAGAGCCTGGCGGCCCGCAACCACTGGACCATGCGTTCGCTGCTCGTGGGCCTGGCCATCGGCGTGGTGATCTACGCGACGAGCGGCTTGGCGATGGCGCTGTCGATCGGCGCGGCAGTCGCGTGCCTCTTGTTGCTGTTCATCGCCGGCATCACGCTGCCAGCCTGGACACCCGAGATGGCGCGCGAACACGCCGCCTGGAAGGGCTTCAGACGCACGCTCACCGACTACACCCGGATGAAGGACGCACCGCCGGACTTCTTCATGCTGTGGGACCGCTACTACGTCTACGCCGCGGCGCTGGGCGTGGCGGAGCGCTACCTGCGCACGCTGCAACGCGCCGCGCCGGCCGCCGGCATGGACCAGCGTTCGATGGCCGCCCGCGGCACCTGGCTCGGCGTGGCGAACGCCCGCGACCTGGGACAGATGTCGCGCTCGATCTCCAGCCTCTCGAGCGCGTTGGCGCGCTCCGGAGCGTCTGCGTCGTCCGGAGGCTCGTCCTCGGGCGGCGGTGGTGGCGGCGGCGGCGGGTCCTCCGGCGGACGCTGAGGGAGCGAAGACACTGTCGCCCCTCGATCGCCCGGGGTACGCTTGAGGGCGTGTTGCACGCTACCGGTCTCCGCAAGACGTACCACACCCCGGCGGGCGACGTGCATGCCCTCCGTTCCTTCGACTACGAATTCACCCCGGGCCAGGTCACAGCCGTTCTGGGACCGTCCGGCTCAGGGAAGTCGACCCTCCTCAACCTCCTGGCCGGCTTCGACGTGCCGAGCTCCGGCGAGGTGTGGCTCGGTGACGTCGCGGTCCACCGTCTGCCGGAGTCCCGGCGCGCCGGCCTGCGCCTGCGGAGCTTCGGGTTCGTGTTCCAGAGCTTCAACCTCGTGGCCGTCTTCAGCGCACTGCAGAACGTCGCCCTGCCCCTCGGCCTGGCTGGCGTGACCGGGGCAGAGCGTGACCGACGCGCGCGCGAGGCGCTCGAGCGCGTCGGGATGCTCCACCGCGCCGACCACCTCCCACACAAGCTGTCGGGCGGCGAGCGCCAGCGTGTCGCCCTGGCGCGGGCCCTGGTGAACGACCCCGCGGTCCTGTTCGCGGACGAACCTACCGGGTCGCTCGATTCGGTGAACGGCACGCTGGTCCTACAGGCACTGGAGCGTGTCGCCGACGACGGTCGGATCGTCGTCCTCGTCACGCACGACGCCGCGCTCGCCGGGCGGGCCGACGTGCGGTTGCGGTTGCGCGACGGCAGCCTCGATTCGATCGAACACGGCGCGGAACGACCCAGCGACGCGCGGCCGCCCGAGCCGCTCGAGCAGGATCCCGTGCTCGAGCTCGCAGGGCGTTGATGGCGAGCCGGCTCCTCGCCCTGTCTGCGCTGTGGGGCGCCGTAGGCGTGGCGCTCGGCGCGTTCGGGGCGCACGCGCTCGACGGACTGCTGCGGCCGGAGCGGCTCGCGACGTTCGAGACAGCGGTGCACTACCATCTGATCCACGCGCTGGCGGCGGGCCTCGCAGCGTCGCTCGGGACCCGCGTGCGCGGCGCGCCGCTCGCGGCGACGTTGCTGCTGGCGGGTTCGGCCGTGTTCGCCGGGAGCCTCTACGCCCTCGTCGCAACCGACATCGGTGCCTTCGGCGCCGTCGCGCCGGTGGGTGGCACCACCATGATCGCCGGCTGGCTGGCGCTCGCCTGGGGCGCTTGGCGCTCGCACGCCAAGGGCGACTGAGGCCACCCCCGCACGTGCGACCCGAACCAGCGAGCGGCAGCGCCTACGTGACGTCGGCGCTGCTCGGGACGACGCCGTCGCGCACGAGGCGTTGATACCAGCGGTACGACCGCTTCGGCACGCGCCGCTGCGTCGCGTAATCGACGAAGACCAACCCGAAGCGCTTGGCAAAACCCTCGTGCCACTCGAAGTTGTCGAGCAACGACCAGACGAAGTACCCACGAACGTCCACGCCCGCCGCCCGCGCTGCCTCGACCTCGCGGACGTGGCGTTCGAGGTAGCGCGTCCGCCGCAGGTCGTCGACCTCGAGATCGGGACCGGGGCGGTCCCGGTACGCCGCGCCGTTCTCGGTCACGACGATCGGGACGTCTCCCAGGCGCTTCTTGGCGTCGATGAGTTGGCGTGACAGCGCCTCGGGCGCCACTTCCCACCCCATGGCGGTGGTCTCCGCCTCGTCCGGCGGATCGACCAGGCGCAGGCCAATCAGGCTGGCCGGATCGGCCGCCACACGCAGTTGCGAGTACAGGTTGAGGCCGAACCAGTCGAGCGGCTGCCGGATCCTCTCCATGTCCCCGTCGCGCACCGCAGCGCCGATGAGCGCCTCCATCACGGCTGGGTAGCGGCCCGCAACGAGCGGCTCGAGGTGGTTGCCGTTCCACGCCGCATCGAGCAGGTCGGAGGCCGCGGCGTCGTCCTCACCGTCGCCTTCGGCCACCACGGGCTGCAGGTTGAGGATGGTGCCGAGCCGCCAGTCGGATCGCTCGCTACGCAGCCGCGACAAGGCACTCCCGGTCGCCAGGTTGAGGTGGTGCGTGGCCGCGGCGTACGCAGCGAGGTCGGTCTGCCCCGGCGCGTGGATGCCCAACAGGTGACCCATCAGCCCTGCGACGTTCGGCTCGTTCAGCATCGCGACGTGCGCCACCCGATCGCCCAAGGCGCCCATCACGGACGCCGCGTAGTCGCCGAACCAGTCGACCACGTCGCGCTCCGCCCAGCCGCCCTGGTCCTGGAGCGCCTGCGGCAGGTCCCAGTGGTAGAGGCACAGCCACGGCTCGACGCCGCGCTCGAGCAGGCCGTCGACCAGGCGGTCGTAGAAGCTCGCTCCGGCACGGTTGACGCGACCGCGGCCGTCCGGGAGCCACCGAGACCACGAGACGGAGAACCGGTACGCGCCCACCCCGAGCGCTTGGATGAGGTCGAGGTCGTCGACCCAGCGGTGGTAGTGGTCGCAGGCGACGTCGCCGGTGTCGCCGTTCGCCACCCGGCCAGGGGTGTGGCTGAAGGTGTCCCAGATGCTCGGACCGCGGCCATCGCTGGTCGCTGCGCCCTCGATCTGATACGCGGCAGTGGAGACGCCCCACACGAACTCGGGCGGAAACTCGGGAGGTCGATCGTCGGGGGGCACGATGCGCGGCATCCTACCAGGGGTGCCCCTGGTAGGATGCCGCGCGTGACGCCCCCCTCGCCCGCGCGCGTCTCGGCCGTCCTGGCGCTGGCCATCGCCGCGATCAGCGTTGCGGCGATCCTGGTCCGGCTCGCCGACGCGCCCGGCGTCGTCGTGGCGTTCTGGCGCATGGCGATCGCCTGTGTCGTCGTCTTACCGTGGACGCTCCGTGCCCTGCGCCGCAGCCCGCTGACGAGCACCAACGCCTGGACGACCGTCGCAGCCGGCCTCTTGCTGGGCCTCCACTTCGCGACCTGGATCACCTCGCTCGCCTACACCACGGTGGCGGCGTCGGTCACACTCGTGGCCACGACGCCGCTGTGGGTCGCCGTGCTCGGTTGGTTGGTGCTCGGGCGCGCGCCGACGCTGACCGTGCTCTTGGGCGTGCTGACGGCGGTGGCGGGCGGCGCGATCATCGCGTTCGGCGACCTGTCCGGCGCGGCGGGAGCGTCCGCGCCCGCACCGCTGTTCGGCAACGCGCTGGCGCTCGTCGGCGCCCTGTCGCTGGCGGGCTACCTGTTGCTGGGCCGCAGCGCGCAACGCCACGGTCTCTCGCTGCAAGCCTACGTGGGCGTCGCCTACGCCGTCGCAGCCGTGGTGCTGCTGCCGCTGCCACTGCTCCTGGGCCACGCGTACGTCGGCTATGGGGTCGCGAGCGCAGGCTGGATCGTGGCGCTCGCCCTCGTTCCCCAACTCGTCGGACACACCGGGATCAACTACGCGATGAAACATCTCGATCCCACCAAGGTCGCGACCGCGACGCTGATGGAACCTGTCGGTGCCGGGCTGGCCGCCTGGTTGCTCTTCACCGAGGTTCCCGCCATCCTGACCGTGGTGGGGGCCGCCTTGGTGCTGGTCGGCGTGGGCTTCACCACCCGCGGGAGGGGGGTCGTGGCCGACCGTGCGGCGTCTGGGACGTGACCAGGAGCGTCACTCCGGGGCATGCATTGTGACCCCCCGGTCTGCTACAATCAGCGGGTGATGGAACTGAGCGCGGTCCCCCCGACGATGCGCTCGACCCAACCCACACACCCGGAACACACGCTGACGTGAGCCTCGCAGCAGCCCGCGGGCTGCCGAGTCGCGCGCGTCGGTCGAAGGGAGTCATGCGTTGAAAGAATCGCCCAAGACGTTCAAGAGCGGTGACCAGGTCGTGCTGCCACCGTACGGCGTGGGCATCGTCTCCGGCACGACCGTGAAGACGGTCGCCGGCAGCGATCACAAGTACTACCAGGTCGACTTCCCCAACGGCACGTCGCGCGCATTCGTGCCCGTCAACGCCCCGCAGGAAGCCGGTCTGCGCCCCGCACTGACCCACGACGAGGTGCAAGCCGTCCTCGAGCGACTGCAGCACGGCCGCATCACGTTGCCCAAGCAGTGGGCGGCGCGTCACCGCAAGGTCACGGACATCCTGACCAGCGGCGACCCGTACCAGATCGCCACGCTCGCCTCCGAGCTGCGCCGCTGGGACCTCGAGCGCGGCTTGCCCGACCTCGACCGCCAGGCCTACCGTCGCGCCCTGCGGCTCCTGGCCGGCGAAGTCAGCGCGGTGCTCGACATCAGCACCGAAGAGGCACGCGCGATGATCGACGCTGGTGAGGACGACGGCCTGAACTGACCAGCCGCTGGCGACGGTGCCGCTCGCGCCTCGTCGCTGGCCCCCCGAACGGACACGCGCGCCCCTGGACTTGTAGTCCAGGGGCGCGTTTCCGTCACGCACGTGGGCGAGCCGAGGCGCCGAGCGCACGCAAGGCGATCGCGTACGCAGCGAAGTCGTCGATCGCTCGCGGCGGCACACGCAGCCCGACGGGCACCAACCTGCCGACACCACGCGGGGGGTGGCGCCGCCAGTAGAGCGCGCGTGCGTGCTCGCTCGTGCCGCTCTCGTCCACCGGTTCTGCACGCATGCCCAGCGCCTCCAGCGCCGCAGCCAGCGCTCGGCTGCCCGTACCGTCGCCGAGCACGATGCGCGCGCCGACGGGAACGGCCACGCGTCCGAGGTCCTCGGCAGCGATCACCGCGCTCCACAGCAGGCCACCCCCCGACGTGACCCAGGCGACGCCCACCCGCCGTCCGGGATCGAACGCGACCACGGACGCGCCGACGACGTCGTCGGGCGTGGGCAGCGTGTGGAGCGCGTGCTGGACTGGAGCCGTCACGACCGCGAGGCTAGCACGCAGCCCAGACGACACCACGCACGCGGGCCACCCTCTCGAGCGGCCCGCGTGCGTGGTCGTGTCGTGCCGGCGCGTCGTGGCGCGCGCTGAGGCGCCCCTTCGGCCCTGCTCAGGCCTCCGGCTGCGCTCCCGGCTGCTGCGCGGCCGCCGGGCGCAGCGCGGTCTGCGCCGCCGCCTCGCGCTGCTTCGCGAGCGAGCGCTCGTCGGCCACGCGCGTGTGGCGGATGACGTCGAGACCCGTACCGGCCGGGATCAGCCGACCCAGGATCACGTTCTCCTTCAGGCCGACCATGTCGTCGATCTTGCCCGCCACGGCCGCCTCGGTCAGCACGTGCGTCGTGTGCTGGAAGCTGGCCGCCGACAGCCACGACTTGGTCGTCAGGCTGGCCTTGGTGATGCCGAGCAACAAGGGCTTCCAGCTGATCGGCGTCTTGCCCTCGTCGAGCAGGCGAGCGTTGGTCTCCTCGACGTCGAAACGCTCCACCGTCTGGCCCTCGAGGTAGGTGCCGTCACCGGGCTCGAGCACCTCGACGTACTTGAGCATCTGACGCACGATCACCTCGATGTGCTTGTCGTGCACGCTCACGCCCTGACCGCGATAGACCCGCTGGATCTCGTCCACCAGGTAGCTCTGGACCGCGGCTGGACCGCGCGTCTCGAGCAGGTCGTGCGGGTTGATGGCGCCGCGGGTGATCTGTTGACCCGCCTCGACGTGGTCGCCGTCCTTGACCAACAGCCGGACCATCCTGTCGATTCGGTACGCCTTGCTGAACTCGCCGTCCTCGGACGTGACCGTCACGCGGACGCGGTCCTCCTCTTCGATGATCCCGACCACGCCATCGAGGTCGGCGACGACGGCTTTGATCTTGGGCTTGCGCGCCTCGACCAGCTCGATCACGCGGGGCAGACCCTGGGTGATGTCGCCACCGGTGGCGACGCCGCCGGTGTGGAAGGTGCGCATCGTCAGCTGGGTGCCGGGCTCACCGATCGACTCGGCAGCGATGACGCCGACCGCCTCGCCCAGGCTCACCGGGCGCATGGTGCTCAGGTCGAGCCCGTAGCACGCCCGGCAGACGCCAGCACGGGTCTGACAGGTGAGCGCGCTGCGCACGGCGACCGTGCGCATGTCCGGGTCGACCTCGCCGGCCTGGAGCCGCTTGACGATCGCAGCGACGTCCTCGCGCATCAGCACGGCGTCGGCCTCGAACGTCAGGTCACCGATCTCCGTCTCCAACGCGACGCGACGTCCGTACAGGCTCATCTCGAGCTGGCTGCGCTGACGCAGGCGGCCCTCGGCGGTGTACAGGTCGATCTCGAGGAACTCGGCGCTGCCGCAGTCGTCCTCGCGCACCACGAGCTCGTGCGCGACGTCGACCAGCTTGCGCGTCAGGTAGCCCGAGTCGGCCGTTCGCAGCGCGGTATCGGCGCCGCCCTTACGAGCGCCGTGCGTCGAGATGAAGTACTCGAGCACGTCGAGGCCCTCGCGGAAGTTCGAGCGGATCGGCAACTCGATCGTGTCACCCGACGGCTTCGCCATCAGGCCACGCATGCCAGCGAGCTGACGGATCTGCTGCGGGTTGCCACGCGCGCCGGACTGCGCCATCACGAACAGCGGGTTGAACGGCATGGTCTGCTCGAAGTGATCGAACACCGCCTGCTTCACCTGCTCGGTCGTGTCGTTCCACAGCCGCACCACCTGCTGGAAGCGCTCCTGCTCGGTGACGAAGCCCATCTCGAAGTACTCCTGGATCTTCAGGAGCTTCTCCTCCGCGGTGGCGAGGAGCTCCTTCTTGGCGGGCGGGATGGCGACGTCGTCGATCCCGATCGTGATACCTGACGTCGTGGACAGAGCGAAGCCGGCGTTCTTGAGGCCGTCGAGCAGCTTGGCCGTCTTCTCGACGCCGAGCAGCTTGAAGCTCTCGATCACCAAGTCGCGCAGCGCGCTGTTCTCGTAGGCCGTGTCGTAGCGGATCATCGAGGCCGGCACCTCGGCGCCGTCCTCGGACAGCGTCTCCTTGACCAGGCGCGCGAAGAAGCAGCGGCCCGGGCTCGTCTCGACGAGCTTGCCGTCGATGCGCACGGTCACGACGTCTTGCATGTCGACCTCGCCGCGCTCGGCGGCGAGCAGCGCCTCGTCCACGTTACCGAAGCGGTAGCGCAAGCGCCCGATCGACGTCTCCTTGCCGGCGACCGTGATCGCCGCGTTGAGCGAGACATCGCCCTTCGCGAACGACGTCATGGCGTCGTCGACCGTGTCGTAGACGTTACCGATGCCGAAGCGGCCGGTGTGGACCTGGGTGAGCACGAACAGCCCGAGGATGATGTCGCGGTCGGCCTTGACGTTGGGCGCCCCGTGGGCGGGCGAGAGCAGGTTGTGCGAGGCCAGCATCTGGAGCCGCGCCTCGGACTGGGCGTAGACCGACAGTGGCACGTGGATCGCCATCTGGTCGCCGTCGAAGTCGGCGTTGAACGCCGCGCACACGAGCGGGTGCAGCTGGATGGCCTGCCCCTCGATCAGCACCGGCTCGAAGGCCTGGATGCCGAGGCGGTGCAGGGTCGGTGCGCGGTTGAGCAGCACGACGCGGTCTTGGATGACCTCTTCGAGGGCGTCCCAGATCTCGTCGCGGGTGTCGCGGTAGCGCTCGAGCAGCTTGCGGGCGCTCTTGATGTTGCTGACGATGCCGCGCTCCTCGAGCTTCTTGAACAGGAAGGGCTTGAACA
>PWQI01000272.1 GCA_003556805.1 Trueperaceae bacterium
ACCCGCAGGCCCGCCGCACGCGCCAACGCGGCAGCGTCGACCATGTACTCGAAGAAGGCCACCGGTTCGCCGAAGCCGAAGTTGAGCGACGTCGCTCCCACCGCGAGGGCGTGGTCCACCAGTGCCTGGGGCGGCAGGTCGTAGGCCACCACCTCTTCGGGCGCGACCAGCGCCATGTCCCACACCTCGCAGAAGCGACACGCGATCGGACAGCCGGCGGTCGACACCGACAGCGCACGCGTCCCCGGCAGCAGGTGGAAGAAGGGGGTGCGTTCCACCGGGTCGAGTTGCACCAGGCTGGGGTTGCCGTAGGCGAGGGTGTGGCCGCTGCCCCCTCGGTGCTCGCGGACGCGGCAACCTCCGCGCTCGCCCTCTGCGAGTTCGCAGCGCCGCGGGCAGAGCGTGCATCGCAGCCTGCCGTCGCCGGTCGGTTCGAACCACGGCGACGGCGCGCGTCCGATCAGGCCAGGCTGCGCCGACTGGGCACGCGCCGGCGTGGTCCCGGGGCCCAGCGCACCGAGGCACAGCGCGCAGGCGCCCAGCGCCGCGGCTCGGAGCACGTCTCGGCGCGACACGCCGGTGGGCGAAGCGCTGCTGCGCTCGCCGGACACGGTGTTACGTCGCTGGTGCATCGATCCTCGCAGGGCGGAGTCCGCCCACACCCAGAACCGTGAACGCGGTCGCGTTCGCCAAGGCCGCGAGCATGCAGCACGCAACGATGCCCAGGACGGGAGCGATCACCGCACTGGCCAGCGCAGCGCCGCCGCAGGCTCCCATCAATTCTACTGCGTAGACGATCGCAGCCGAGCGTTCGGGCCTGCGGTCGAGCGCCAGGAAGCAACTCGTGGCGAGCGGGAAGTCCGCTCCGTTGAGGACGCCCGATACGAAGGTGAAGAGCGCGAACGCCACGAACACGGCCGTCGGCGACGCCAGGCCGCCCGCCCAGGGGAGCGCCACGGCGACGCCGAGCGCCATGAGCGCGACGGCAAGTTGGACGACGGCCAGGACGCGACGGTCGGCCTGATCGGGAACGAACAGCCTCGTGATCGTCGCGCCCAGCGCCAGCCCGGCCATGAAGATCGCCACGATCAGACCGACCATCTCGTACACGAAGCCGTAGATGCTCTGGAAGGCGAACAGCAGGGCGACCTGCATCGTCATGGTGGAGAGGCCCGTGGTGAAGACGGCGACCAGGACCGCGTAGCGCGGCGCGGCGCGCACCCGCGTGCGAGGCAGCGCGCGGAGCGCCACGGCGGCCGCGAGCAGCAGCGCCGCGGGCGGAAGTGCCCACCAGGGCTCGACGCGCGCGATCCAGCGCAGCGCCGGGGCGGCGTCCGCCCGGCTCAGGGCGTCCCAGAACACCAGCGTGTGGTAGTACCCGACCGGGCGGGCGTCGGTGTTGACGAAGAACCGCTCGGAGACGCTCGCCAGCTCGCCTTCCTGCGCGCGCTGCCGCGCCAGGTCGCCGGGAACGAGCGGGCTGGCCGGGGGCGGCTGCAGGTGGGCGTCTGCGCTGCGGCCGTGGTGGCGCAGTACCCAGTTGATGCGCTCCAGGGGTCCCGGCTCGAGGAGCAGCGCCAGGTGACCCGCGGCGAAGCCGGGGCTGCTGACGCCGCGCTCCAGGTAGCGCCGCATCAGCACCGCGGCGTCGTGGCTGAGCTGGTCCGGATCGTGCGCCGCGATCAACGTCAGCGTGCGCTCGCCGATCGCCAGCACCTCGGGGAACACCCGCCGCAGCGTGTGGAACAAGGTCGCGTTGCGGTTGGCGATGCCGGCGCCCCGGAGGTCGGGGGTCGATACGGCGCTCACGGCGAGCACCCCGCCCGGGAGCAGGCGCGCCGAGGCCTCGGCGAAGAACTCCTCGGTGTAGAACCTGTTGACCACGGCGGTGACGGGGTCCGGCACGTCGACGAGGATCAGGTCGTAGGCGTCACCGCCGGCCTTCACGAACAGGCGGCCGTCGGTGTGGTGCACACGTACGCGCGCGTCGGCGAGGGCGGCGCCGGTGCCGGCGGGAAGGTAGGGGGCCGCGGCCGTGAGCAGTGCCGGGTCGAGCTCCACGTAGTCGACCCGCTCGACGCCGTGGCGCAGGACCTCGCGGAGCGTGCCGCGCAGCCCGCCGCCGACGAGCAACACGCGCCGAGGATCGCGATGCTGCGTCAGCACCAGGTGCGCCAGCGTCACGGCGTCTTGCTCCTCGAACGCCACCGCCCGATCGTCCACGCCGCCGGTCGAGAACACCAGGTGGCCGCTCTGGAAGAAGGCGATCTGGTCGTGGTGGCGGAGCACCGCGATAGTGCCGTAGCGCGAGCGGTGCGTCTCGAGCAACTCGTAGCGCGGCGCCTGCAGTCGCCACTGCAGGCGCTCCGACCAGGCATCGAGGTGGCTCGCGAGCGGCACGCCGACCAGGGCGACGACGACGACGGCGAGCGCCGCGCCGCGCTGCCGCCGCGCCAGCGCCACGGCCAGCATGGCCGCCCCGATCGCCAGGCTGGTCTGCACGGCGTCGAGGTGGTGCACGAGGAGCAGCGTGAAGGCCAAGCCTCCCGTGACGTTGCCGAGCGCCTCACCCACGTAGGTCTTGGCCGCGCCGGAGGCGTCGGTCGAGGCGTCGAGATCGCGCCACGCTCGCGCCAGCAGCACGAACTGCGCGCCGAGCAGCATCGTGACGGGCGCCAGCAGCGCCAGGCTCCCGAGTGCCATGTCGGCGAGCGACGGCAACGCGCCCGGGGGCGCGTCGATGACGCCCGGGAGCGCGCGGATCGCCACGACGGTGGCCGGAAGCGCCAACGCCACGAGCGTCGCGTCGATCCGTAGGAGTCGGTACGGGTCAGGCCAGCGCTGCACGGCGACGGCGCCGAGCCGGCTGCCGACACCGACCCACATCATCCACGCGGCCAGGATGACGCCCAACGACAACTCGTTGCCGTGGAACACCATCAACAGTTCGCGCAGCAGCACCACTTGCCCGACCTGGCCGGTCACGCCCAACATGAGCACCATCGCCAGGTGGTCGGGGAAGCGCCAGCTCCG
>PWQI01000067.1 GCA_003556805.1 Trueperaceae bacterium
CGAGCAGCGCGGCGTCCAGGCGCCAGCCGCTCGGCTCGAGCGCCAGCAGCCCCCACGGGATCAGACCGGCGACCGTGCCGGGCACGATCACCGTGAACACCAGCGTGCGTGCGAGCGGTCCGATCATCCTGGCAGGGTACCGGTGTCGCCACATGCCGATCCAGCACCGGCGACACCTCAGCGTCGCTGGCCCGGCATGCGGTGCGCTCGCCGTCGGCGAACACGCAGCTGTCGCGCTTCGCCGGTTGACGCCGCACCCCGCGCCGCGCGAAGGTGGGGCGACATCCCTACTCGTGCTCACCGCGCCCGCAGTTCAGCCGTCCGGCGTGGTCCGCACCTCGCTCGAAGGAGGACCATCATGCCGACCGCCCGCACCGTCCGCGCGTCTACCGCCGCACTGATCGTCGGACTGGCGCTGCTCGTGAGCGCATGCAGCCCGAGCCCAGCGGCCACCGAGTTCAGCGGCCAGCTCCTCGACGCCGAGGGTGCGGCGGTCGCGGGAGCGGTCGTGTTCGTCGCCAGCGACGGCGCCTCGAGCAGTCAGTCGAACGTCGGCACGTCGCACTTCCACATCGATGAGGCTGGCGCCTGCCAGCAACCCAGCGAGGCCTTCGTGGTGCGCACGTGCACCGACGCCGAGGGTCGGTTCACGCTCTCGCCACCGTCTCCAGCACCGTCCTCGGTGCGGCTCGTGTTCGAGCGCTCGTACTGGCGTACCGTCCTGGTCGTCGAGCCGCTCGCGGAGGGCGGCCGCGTCGTCGTCACCCCGCGGCTGCCGGCGCTCGAGCCCGACGACGAGCTCGAGGCCGCGGTCCGGTTCGCGCTCCCGACGCTCCAGGACTTCGACTTGATCTTCCTCAACACCGAGAAGGAGATCGTGGCCCTGACCGCCCACGCCGGCGCGCCCGACGCGGAGGTCGAGCCGATCCACCTCGCCCTCCCGATCCGCCAACCGGACGGCACCCTGTCCACACCGTTCATCCAGTGGACCGCGTACCACCACGACCAGCGCTCGCTGGGTGTGCTCGACTGCGCCATCGACCCGGTGACCTTCGCAGACGTCGACTGCGAAGAGGTGCCGGGCCCGAGTCTCACCTTCCAAGGCATGCCCTGGCTCGAGGCGCAAGAGATGCGCAACCTGTTCATCGGTGAGACCGAGAAGAACCTCGCGGACGAGACCCAGTATCAGATGTCGGTGATCGCCGTGGTCGGTGACGAGCTCGACGCCACCTACTACGGGCAGGCGCTCGACGCGCCGCACACGCCGAGCAGCCTGCAGGGTCTGCGGAGCGTGCTTGACGTGCAATACGATCCCGCCACGGTCGAGCGGCTGCTGGCAACCTCGTCGGCGAACTACCTGCTCCACAACCAGGTCGACCTCCGCTTCCCGGTCCAAGACGACGACCACGACCACGAGTACGAGTCTGCCGCCACAGCGCCGCTTGGCAGCCCGCACGACGTCACCACCTCGAACCACGTCCTCGAAGACGGCATCAAGTACCTACGGCCGGTGATGATCGCCGACGCGACCGTCTACGACGCCGTGGAGGGCGTACGCCTGGTGCCGAACTACTTCGCTCGAGTCGACGCGATGGCCAACCGGCAGGACCTGTTCTTCGCCTGGGCGCAACTCACCGCGGACGAGGCGCCGAGCAACCTCACCTCGCTCGGCCAGTTCAGCAACGCCTTCGCCGTGCGCACGCGCGTCGGCGGTTACCGCCGCTTCACCGTCAGCGGTCAAGAGGCGTTCTCGTTCCCCGCCAACCGTTGTGGGGCGCCAGGGTCCGGCTCGCTGATGGACGCGTACGCCGAGCGTTCACGCAACGCCAACACGCTCGACAACGAGTACTGGATGTGGTGGACGAACACCGCCCTGTACCCGGGCGGCTGGGGTTGCGCGGGCGGCTTCGGCACCCTGCACGAGACACCGCGCGACGGGGCCGTCGCCTGGACGAGCTTCCGCAACTACACCCTCGAGACGGTCGGCCAGACCTTCATGCACGAGGGTGGCCATCTCATGGACGCCGTGCACTCCGCCGCCGCCACGAGCGTGCGCTGCAGCGTCCTGGGCATCTTCCCCTTCGGCGTCACGGGCCCCTCGATCATGGGTGGCACGAGCGACCGGAACCTGCGGGCGAACTGCTTCGCGGCCACCCCGGACACGGCCACCAGCCTGAACAACCGCACCCGCGTGGCGGAGTACTTGCACGGCAACGTCGAGTAGGCGACGAGGTCGTGTCGTGACGACGTTCGGGCCTGCCGGGACGCTGCGGCACCTGGCCGACGTGCTCGAACGACATCCTCGCCTAGCATGCGCTGAGCTACTGGAGGGCGCTGCGGTTCGCTGACGCGTGTTGTTCGAGCGCGGCGTCGGTCTGCGGCGGGAGCGGGGCGCGCTCGGACGGTCAGGTCACGCCAAGCGCCTGTAGGGTCGTCTCACCTGAAGACTCGTTCCCCAGGCCATCTCATAGGGCCCTCATCGACGCCGCTGACGGCGTGGTGCGGTTGCCCGAAGGAGCTCCACCATGCTCAAGCCAGCCGACTACCTCCTTCTCGCCGCCGCGTTCCTCTCGTTCGTGTTCTCCATCTACCTGTGGTTCTCCGGATGGCGCGAGGAGGGCCTGTTCGTGGGGCTGTGGGTCCCGTCGATCCTCGCCTTCGGCGGCTTCATGCGCGCGGCGCTGAAGAAGGTCTGACATGCCACCGACCCTGATCTTCGTCGTTGGGGGCATCGTGACGGCGCTCGTCGCTGCCTACGTCGTCCTGCTTGCCGTGGCATCCCACATCGACGAGCACCCGAGTTGAGTCGCGTCGAGCGCAGGCTGTCCGATCACCCCAGCGGCCTCGCGTCGCGCACTTCAAGCGGTTTACGGGTCGCTGGCGCAGCCCTCGGCGCTCCCTGCGGCGTTCGGCGCGCCCTCGGCCAGGGCCAGCGCCTCGGCCCATGCCCGCGCCCGGTCCGTCTCGCCCTCCAGCAACGGACCCGTGACGCGCTCCAGGCGGTAGCCATCGGTCGCGGCTGCCGGCTCG
>PWQI01000052.1 GCA_003556805.1 Trueperaceae bacterium
AGGCTCGTGACGAACTGGCACAGCCGCACCGTGGCCGGTCCCCGCCGCAGTGCGGCCAGTTCGGGCTCGAGCAGCGCGATGGCGTCGTCGGTCCGGACGAGCTGCTTGGCAACGCGCGCCCGCAGCATCACGTGGTCGAGCCGGGCGTCCTCGTCTGCGCGTCGCGAGAGCGCTCGCGACGCGCTCAGGACCTCGTCCGCCTCGTGCAGGCGCCCCTGGACCAGCAGGAGCGAGGCGTGTGCGCTGGCGACCGCGAGGTGCAGGTCGGGGTCGTCGTGCTGCGTCGCCAGCGCCTCGTCGAGGTTCGTCTGGGCGTCGCGCGGGAGGGCGCGTTCGCGCTGCGCGTTGACCAGCGACACCAGCAACCAGGCTCGGTCCGGTCCCGGCCCGTAGCGCTCCAGGGCGCGCTCGAGGACGGCGCAGGCGTCGAGTTGCAGGCCGCGGATGCGCAGCGTCGTCGCTTGGGAGCACCATGCGTCGCGCGCGCGGCTGACCTCGCCGGCCAGGTACCAGTGCTCGGCGCGCACACCGGGTTCGGCATCGGCGAGCGCGTCGGCCGCCAGGGCGTGCAGGAGTCGGCGCCGCTCGGGCGCGATGTCACCGTAGAGCGCCTGTCGCAGGAGGTCGTGCCGGAAGGCGCCCGCCGCGACGAAGCCGGCGCGCTCCGCCTCGCCCAAGGCGTCGGCGGTGGCCGCAGGTGAGAGTCCGGCGATGCCGGTCAGGCGGCGCGCGTCGAACGCCGAACCAAGCACGGCGGCGATCTCGAGCAGCCGCACCGTCGCGGGGTCGAGGTGGCCAAGTCGGCGGCGGATGACCTCCGCGACGGCGGGCGGCACGTCGAGCTCGCCGTAGTCGCGTGTCAGGTCGTCGACGTCGGTCTCCCAGCCCCCCGAGGTCGTGCGCAGGACGCCCGCCTCGAACAGGGCGCGAAGCGTCTCCAACGCGAACATGGGGTTGCCACCAGAACGGTTCCAGAGCCAGCGCGAGAACAGTTCTGGACCCGTTGCACGTCCCGTGAGGTCCGCCAGCAGCGAGCGGACCCCTGTCTCGTCGAGCGGCGCGAGCTCGACCACGCGCAGCGCTCCGCTGCCGCGCAACGCGGCGCGGAGCCGCTGCAACGCGGGTCCGACCTCGCCGGCGCGGTACGCGCCGTACAGCCGCGTGCCGCGTTGCGCAAGGTAGGCGACGAGCTCGAGCGTGGCCGGATCGGCCCACTGCAGGTCGTCGATCACGAGCGCGCCGGGCGCCGCCTCGAGCGCGCGAGCCAGGGCCTCGACCAGCCGGCCCTTGCCGGTGTCGGGGTCGGTCAGTGCCGGTACCACGTCCGGAAGGAGTTCTGGGACGAGCCTCGCGACGTCCTCGGCAAACGGGCCGAGCGCGGCGACGAGGGTGGGAACGCGCCGCAGCAGCGCCACGATCGGGTGGTACGGGATGCCGTCGAGTCCTTCGACGGCCCTCGTCCACAGGGCGCCGCCGACGACGTCGTGCAGCAACCTCGACTTGCCGACGCCCGGTTCGCCCGCGATGAACGTGATGGGCGTCTCGGGGTGCGTGAGCGCGGCGGCCTCGACCTCGCGGCCCACCAAGCGCGGCGGCCGCAAGATGCCGGTCGGTGCGGTCGGGGTGGACGACGCGATCGCGGTAGCGCTGGGCGTGCCGGTGCTGCGCACCTGGGCGACGAGCTCGCGCGTCGTCGTCAGCGGTTCGAGGCCGAGCTCCTCCTCGAGGCGTTCGGCGAAGCGTTCGAACGCCGCCAACGCTGCGTCGCGGCGGCCGCTGAAGGCGAGCGCCCGCAGGTACGGCTGTAGCACGTCTTCGGCCAGCGGTTCGAGCTCGAGCAGCCGGCCGAGGAGGTGGCTCACCCGATCGAACGCGCCGGCCTCGTTGGCGGCGTTCGCGGTGCGGACGACGGCGTCGTGGAACGCCGCGTGCAGCCGCTCGCGCTCGAGTTCGAGCCAATCGTCGAAGGCGCCGACGTCGTACACGTTGAAGCCCGCCAGGAGTGGACCGTGCCAGAGCTCGGTGGCTGCCGCGTGATCGCCCCGGCCGAGGGCGCGTTTGAAGCGCGCGACGTCGCTGTCGACCTGCCAGCGCAAGGCGTCGACGGAGGCCTCGAGGGCCGCGGCGATGGGGAGCCGGCGCGTGCGTGCGAGGAGCTGTCGCAGGTTGCGCTTCGCGTCGTGTTCGCTCGATTCGGGCCAGAAGAGCAGGGCGATGCGATCCCTGTCGACCCAACCGCCCTCGAGCGCGAGGTAGGCGAGGAGGCAGCCGCGGCGGTCCTTCGGCAACGGCCGGGTGGTCCCGTGCGCGCTGACGTCACATGCGCCGAGGAGCGTGACGGTGTCGGGCATGTCTCGTGGAGTGTACTCGGCGCGCTCTGCGGTGTGCTCGTCCTTCGCAGCTCGTCGCGGCCCGCGGGGCATTGACCGAAGTGGTCTAGAATCGGTACGCTCGGCGTGTTCACGCCATCTGTCGGATCGGTCGTTCGACCGCGCGCGACCTCCTCCGGCACACGCATTGGGAAGGGGCACACATGATTCGTATCACCCGCCATCTCACCGTCCTGGCAGCGTTCGCGCTGCTCGGGGGCACGCTCGCGCAGACCCAGCTCGACTTCTGGAGCTGGCGCACCGAGGACGTTGCCGCCTACGAGACGTTCATCGCCGCGTTCGAGGCCGAGAACCCCGACATCAGCGTCACCTTCACGCCCTACCTAAACACCGAGTACAACACCATCGTCTCCACCGCCCTGCAGGGCGGCGGCGGCCCCGACATCGTGCACCTGCGCGCCTACGGCGGCATGGAGCCGCTGGCGAACGCGGGCCTGATCGTTCGTCTCGACGACAAGGTCGACGCCCTCGCCGGCTTCGACCCGGGCATCCTGCTCGGCGCCACGAACCGCGCCGACGGCGGCGTCTACGGCGTCCCCTTCGCACTCCAGACGGTCAAGGTGCTCTACAACCAGGACATGTTCGAGCGCCTCGGCCTCGAGGAGCCCAGCACCTGGGCCGAGTTCCTCGCCCTCGG
>PWQI01000205.1 GCA_003556805.1 Trueperaceae bacterium
GGGCCGCCGGCGCCCCCGTCGTGGCCGAGCTCAGGAACGTGTCCAAGGTCTTCGCCGTGAAGCGTGGCAGGAAGCGCTACACGGTCCGCGCCGTCGACGACGTGAGCCTGCAGCTGCGCGCAGGGGAGACGCTCGCGCTGGTGGGCGAGTCCGGCTGCGGGAAGTCCACGACGGGCCGCTTGCTGCTCGGACTGACCGCCGCCGATGCGGGCGACGTGATCGTCACGAACAAGCAGGGCGTCGCCGGTCGGAGCACGACGACCATCCGCGCCGTGTTCCAGAACCCGCGCTCGTCGCTGAACCCGCGCCGCAGGATCGGTTCGTTGATTCGCGAGTCGATGCGCGGCACGCGCTTCAAGGGCGCGGCCGCGGCGGCGAGGGTGGCACAGGTGCTGCGCGACGTCGGCCTCGAACCGGAACACGCCCACGCGCTGCCGTCCCAGCTCAGCGGCGGGCAGCAGCAGCGCGCCGCCATCGCGGCGGCCGTCGCGGCGGAACCGGAACTGATCGTCCTGGACGAACCGACCAGCGCCCTGGACGCGACGATCGGAGCGCGCGTGGCGACCCTGCTGGGCGAGTTGCAAGACCGGCTGGGATGCGCCTACCTGCTGATCACGCACGACATCCACCTCGCGCGCAACCTCTCGGACCGAACGGCCGTGATGTACCTCGGCAACATCGTCGAGACCGGCGAGACGGACCAGATCCTGTCCGCGCCCGTCCACCCCTACACACGGTCGCTGCTGGCCGCCGAGCCGAGCGCCCATCCGCGCGATCGCGGCACGACCGAGTTGCCGCGCGGTGAGATCGCCTCGGTGCTCGATCGACCGTCGGGATGCCCGTTCCATCCGCGCTGCCCCAAGAGTGACGGCACGCGCTGCGTCACCGAAGCGCCGGTGCTGAGCGACGTCGTCGTCGCATCCGGTGAGCATGCAGAAGGCACGTCCCGGTCGGTTGCGTGTCACTACCCGGCGTTCCCCGACGATGCTGGCAAGGGGCACGAATGAACATCACGTTCTTCGGCGTGACGGGTGCCGTCCAATCCAGCACGAGCTCGAACACGAGCCTGCTGGTCGCGACGGCCGATGGCGCCGTTCTCGTCGACGCTTCTGGGAGCCCCGTGCAGCAGCTGCACGCTGCCGGTGTCTCATGCCTCGATCTCGACGCGCTGGTGCTGACCCACTCGCACGTCGACCACCTCTACGCCTTGCCATCGCTGCTCCATCAGATGTGGCTCATGGGGCGCACGAAAGCGTTGCGCGTCGTGGCGAACGGGCAGACCACACGCGACGCGAGGGCCCTGTGCGAGCTCTTCGGGTTGCGAACCGCGGCGTGGACCTTCGACGTCGCGTGGGACGTGGTCGAGGATGCACGGCTCGAACCCGTGAATGGGCTCGGCCTCTCGGTGTTCCCCGTGCACCACAGCGTCCCCACGATCGGCATGAAGTTCGAGCATGCAGGCCGCGTCCTCGTGTACTCGGCGGATACGGCCCCTTGCCCGAGGGTGCTCGAAGAAGCGCGAGGCGCGGCGTGCCTCATTCACGAGGCGAGCAATGGCACCGAGCGCATGCCGGCGAACGGTCACTCCTCGGCCGCCGAGGCCGGGGACCATGCTCGCGAAGCCGGCGTGGAGACGCTCTTCCTGTGCCACCTCGACTCGAGCATGCCGCCTGCTGCGGTCCTCCAGGGAGCGGAGGAGGCGTTCCCCTCGGGCACCGTGATCCTTCCGGTTCCAGGCAAGGCCTATGCGTGCTGAGGCCACGGCTTCGACGTCGACGGGCCGGTCACGGAGCACGGGCACGCTCGGAGCGTCCGACTGGACCCCGTCGACAGCGCCGAGGACGTGACGATCCACTACAAGTACGTGGAGGTGTGACCCGTCCTCGCGGAGTGACGCTGTCGCGATCGCGATGGCGGCGACCATGGCGTCGAGCACGAGGCTCCACGGCGGGAGCCAGCCATCCTGGATCGCGTCAGGCGCGCGCGTCGATCACATCCGTGTGCGTGAAGTCGGTGCCCTTGAACAGGAGCGGCGCGCGCAACTCGGTCGCTAGGGCGTAACTGAAGACATCGCCGTAGTCGAGTCGCGCGGGGTGCCCGGTGCCGCGGCCGAAGTCACGGTACGCCTCGCGCGCTCGACGTGCTTGACCGGGCGTGACGGGTTCGACCACGACCTGGAACAGCTCGAGCAGTTCGTCGAACCGGCGTGAGGCGATCGGGTCACGCGCGCCATCGACCACGGCGCCGACCTCGACGTAGGTGGCTGCCGAGACGTGCACCGTGGCGGCATTGGTGATCGCTTCGAGGAGCGCACGCGCCTCCGGCTCCTGGCGCAAGATGGCGACCCAGGCGGAAGAGTCAACGACCAGCATCGTGGGGCAACCCGCGCTCGTCGAACAGCAGCTCGTCGGGGTTCTCGGGCAACCCAGCCTGCGCGAGCCGCTCGGCGCAGTCGCGACCGATGGCGAGGGCTCGCTCGATGAGCCGAGCGTTCTCGTCCGGGGTTCTTCGCGCTGCGGTGTGCCGTTCGCGCAGCAACCGTTCGCGCAGCGCTTCGGTCACGACCTCGGTCATGGAGGCCCCCGTAGCGGCAGCCAGTTCCTTGGCGAGGCGATGCGCTTCGGGGTGTTTGATGTTCAGGCTCATGTCTACCTATCTACCAGAATCGGTCGTCTGTCTACCCAAGAGGCCTTCGAACATCCATCGTTCGACCCGATCCACGTGCTTCGTGGTGCGCGCGGTTCTCGCGCCGCACGCGCTCGTCCCGCATCACGAGCGTCGCGCACCGCGGCAGGGCGGTGCGCGGACGGGCGCTTCCGCATCGGGTCCGAATGGTGGATTTCGTAGCCCAGGCGGGTTCCTGGTCCGCATGGAGCCCGATCTGCACAGGGATCTCGCCGTCGCAGCGGAGCGTGCGGGCGAGAGCATCAACGCGTTCGTGGTCGCGTGTTTACGGGGGCGCTCACGCTCACCGCCGAGCGTGGCTCTCCGCCCCCCACCCTTCGACCCGCAACCCCGGCACCC
>PWQI01000324.1 GCA_003556805.1 Trueperaceae bacterium
GCCAGCACCGTCGCCCGCTGCGCTCGGCAGGCGGTAGGCTAGGACGTTGCCTGAGGAGTTCGCCCGGAGACCGGTGACGGAGGCCGTGTGACGCAGCGACGCGAGTTGACACTGCTGTGCCTGGCCACCTCCATGGCAGTGTTGGGTTACACCATGCTCGGCCTGCTGGCACCGCTGGTGGCACTGCGCTTCGGGGCCGGCCCGGTAGCGGTCGGGGTGCTGGTGTCGTCGGGGTTCGTGCTGCCGCTGGTCCTGGCGGTGCCGGTCGGCACGTGGGTGGATCGCTGGGGTCCACGCCGGATGGTCCGCCTGGGCTTCGCCCTGTTCGCCGCGGCGGCGCTGCCGATGGCGCTGGCACCAGCCTGGCCGACGCTGATCGTCGCCTTCGTGATCGCCAACGTGGCGCACCTGATCTACATCGTGGGCTGCCAGGCGCTGGTGGCCTCGCTCGGTGAGGCGGGAACGGGTCGCGAGGCGGCGTACGGTTGGTGGAGCACCTCCACGGCGGTCGGGCAAGCCGGCGGGCCGCTGGTGGGTGGTGTGGCGCTCGACATGCTCGGGGTGGAGGCCGGCTTCGCCATCATGGCAATCGCGATGGGCCTGGCGCTCGCGCTGACGCTACCGATGCGGGTGTCGGGCCTCGTCGAGACCACGCCCGCGCGCCTCGAGTGGGCCACGGCTCGGCGGCTGCTCGGCGATCGCACGATCGGCCTGGCGTTGCTCACGAGCAGCACCGCGTTGTGGGCCCTGACCGTGCAGGTGACCTTCCTGCCGGTGCACCTCGAACTCCTGGCCGTGCCGGCCACCTCGATCGGCGCCCTGCTGTCGCTCCGGGCGCTGGCGGCGGTGGTCATCCGGCCCTGGATGCCGCGCATGGTGGCCGCACTGGGCGGCCGCGAGCGCACGGTGGTGCTGACGCTCCTGGCGATGTCCGCAGGCTTGATCGGGGTCGCCATCGACGGCACGTGGTGGCTACTGGCGGCGTTCATGGTGGTGTTCGGGGTCGGCTTCGGGTTGTCGCAGCCGGTGTCGATGGTCATGGTGGCCGACCGGGTGGCTCCCGGTGAACGCGGCGCGGCGCTCGGGGTCCGCCTCACCGGCAATCGCTTCGCGCAGTTGACCGCGCCGGTGGCACTGGCGCTGGTTGCCGAGCGTGCGGGCCTGCCATGGTTGTTCGTCCTGCACGGGTTGCTGGTGCTGGCAGCGGCGCTGGTGCTGAACGCACTGGTGCGGCGCGGGCCACCGAACCGACCGGCCGCCAGCCCGCACGCCTCACGAACGGGCGGCGGCGCCCCGCAGCGCGAGGTACCGCCGCCGCCACGCTCCGAACTCAGGCGCCGAACGAAGCCAGCACCGCGTTGAGGGTGCGACTGGGCCGCATGGCTCTGGTCGCCAGCTCGCGGTCGGGTCGGTAGTACCCGCCGATGTCGACGGCGTCGCCCTGCGCCGCCAAGAGCTCCTCGTCGATCGTGGCCTCGTTCTCCGCCAGCGCCTTCGCGAGCGCAGCGAAGCTCTCCTGGAAGGCCGGATCGTCGGTCTGGGTCGCCATCTCCTGGGCCCAGTACAGCGCCAGGTAGAAGTGACTCCCGCGGTTGTCGATCTCACCGCACTTGCGTGAGGGTGAACGGTTGCTCTCCAAGAACTTCGCGTTGGCTCGGTCGAGCGCGTCCGCGAGGACCTGCGCCGTGCGGTTGTCGGTCGCTTGGCTCAAGTGCTCCAGCGACGCGGCCAAGGCCAGGAACTCGCCCAGCGAATCCCAGCGCAGATGCCCTTCGGCCACGAACTGCTGGACGTGCTTCGGCGCCGAGCCGCCGGCGCCGGTCTCGAACAAGCCGCCGCCGTTCATGAGCGGCACGATGGAGAGCATCTTGGCGCTCGTGCCCACCTCCAGGATCGGGAACAGGTCGGTGAGGTAGTCGCGCAGCACGTTGCCCGTGACCGCGATGGTGTCCTGGCCTGCTGCCAGGCGTCGGCACGAGAACCTGGTGGCCTCCACCGGCGACATGATGTGGATCTCCAGATCGCCGGTGTCGTGCTCTCCGAGGTAACGCTCGACCTTGGCGATCAACTCGGCGTCGTGGGGCCGGTGGTGGTCGAGCCAGAAGACGGCCGGGGCCCCGGTGGCCCGCGCCCGCGTCACGCCCAGCTTGACCCAATCACGTACTGCCGGATCCTTGACCTGGCACATGCGCCAGATGTCGCCCTGCTCCACGTCGCGCTGCAGGAGCGTCTCGCCGGCGGCCGACACCACCCGGACGATGCCGGCCGTGGGCACCTCGAAGGTCTTGTCGTGCGAACCGTACTCCTCGGCCTTCTGCGCCATCAGGCCGACGTTCGGCACGCTCCCCATCGTCTGTGGGTCGAAGGCGCCATGCTCCTTGCAGAAGTCGATCACCTGCTGGTACACCCCGGCGTAGCTGCCGTCCGGGATCACGAACTTGGTGTCGTGGAGTTCGCCGTCCGGGCCCCACATCTGACCGGACGTGCGAATGGCGGCCGGCATCGAAGCGTCGATGATGACGTCGCTCGGCACGTGCAGGTTGGTGATGCCCTTGTCGGAGTTCACCATCGCCAGCTTCGGTCGCGTCTCGTAGCAGGCCTGGATGTCGGCCTCGATCGCGCGCCGCTGGGCCTCCGGCAGACCCTGGATCTTCGCGTGGAGGTCGCCGAGCCCGTCGTTCGGGCTGATGCCAAGCTCCGCGAACGTCGCGGCATGCTTCTCGAAGACGTCCTGGAAGAACACCGACACCACGTGCCCGAAGATGATCGGGTCGGAGACCTTCATCATGGTGGCCTTCAGGTGCACCGAGAACAGCACACCCTGCTGCTTGGCGTCCTCCACCTGCTCGGCCAGGAAGGCGCGCAGCGCCGCCCGGCGCATGACGCTGACGTCGACCACCTCGCCGGGCACGAGCGCGACCTTCTCCTTCAACACGCTCACGCTGCCGTCCGCAGCGACGAGTTCGATCCGGGCGTCACCGGCCGCGGACTCGCCGACCGTCATCGACACCTCGTTGGA
>PWQI01000179.1 GCA_003556805.1 Trueperaceae bacterium
CGGCCGACGCCCCGGTCGACGCCGATGCCGATGCAGCGGTCGAGGACGACGCCACGGCCGAGGACGACACCACGAAGGACGCCTGAGGGCGGCGCGGAGGAGCAAGCGATGAGCACCAACACGGAAGCGATCAAGAAGCTGCGCGCGCTGACGGGCGCCGGCATGATGGACGTCAAGAAGTCGCTCGACGAGACGGGCGGCGACATCGACAAGGCGGCCGCGCTGCTGCGTGAGCGTGGCATCGCCAAGGCCGCCAAGAAGTCCGTCCGCGAAGCGCGCGAGGGCATCATCGGCAGTTACGTCCACCACAACGGCCGCGTGGCCGTGCTGGTGGAGCTCAACTGCGAGACCGACTTCGTGGCTCGCAACGACCAGTTCAAGGAACTCGCCAAGAACCTCGCCCTGCACGTCGCGATGGCCAACCCGCAGTACCTGCGCCCCGACGAGGTCCCCCAGGACGTGATCGAGGCCGAGAAGCAGGCGCTGCGCGCCCAGGCGCTCGAAGAGGGCAAGCCCGAGGCGATCGTCGAGAAGATGGTGGAGGGGCGCATCGGCAAGTACTACGCCGAGGTCTGCCTCCTCGAGCAGCCCTACATCAAGGACGACAAGCTGACCGTGGAGAAGCTGCTCGCAGAGGCCGTCGCCGCGATCGGCGAGAACATCCAGGTCGGTCGCTTCAGCCGAATCGCGATCGGCGAGTAGGCCGGCCTCGTGCAGCGCGTCTTGCTGAAGCTCTCCGGCGAGTTCCTCGCCGGCCCCACCGGCTTCGGCGTCGCGCCCGAGGCCACGAGCGCGCTCGCGCAGGAGATCCGCACCGCCCACGCCAGCGGCACGCAACTTGCCCTGGTCGTGGGCGGCGGCAACTTCTGGCGCGGAGCGAAGAACGGCGGCGACATGGACCCGGCCACCGCCGACTACGTCGGGATGCTGGGCACCGTGATGAACGCCATCGCCCTGCAGGACGCGCTCGAGCGCCAGGGCGTGACCACGCGCGTGCAGACGGCCATGCCGATGCAGGCCGTAGCCGAGCCCTACATCCGGCGGCGAGCCCTGCGGCATCTCGAGAAGGGTCGCGTCGTGATCTTCGCAGGCGGCACCGGCAACCCGTTCTTCACCACCGACACGGCCGCCGCCCTACGGGCGCTCGAGATCGACGCCGACATGGTGTTGATGGCGAAGAACGCCGTCTCCGGGGTGTTCGATGACGACCCCCGCGTGAACGCCCAGGCGCGGCAGTACGCCGAACTCTCCTACATGGACGTGCTCAACCAGGGCCTGGCCGTCATGGACGCCACGGCGATCAGCCTGTGCATGGGCCGCGACATGCCGATGACGGTGTTCGACATCTTCACGGAGGGGAACCTCACCCGCTTGTTGGCTGGTGAGCACGTCGGGACGCGGATCGCCACCGATGCCCAGACCCGCTTCGTCGACGATGACCCGACCTGAAAGCGTGCCTGGGACCGCTTCCGTACGGTCCCAGGCACGGGCACGGTAGACTGGCGCACACCAATGGTCTCGCCGCGGCCTCCGGCGCGGCGTCCAGGAGGACAGCGATGAAGACCGTGCTCAAGGAGACGCGCGAGCGGATGCAGAGGTCGCTCGAGGCCTTCGAGAACAACATCGGCGTGGTGCGCACGGGGCGCGCCAACCCGGCGATCTTGAACCGCGTCTACGTCGACTACTACGTCGCCTCGACGCCCCTGAACCAGCTCGCCACGGTGTCGAGCCCGGACCCCCGGACGCTCGTGATCTCGCCGTTCGACAAGTCGGCCATCGGCGCGATCGAGAAGGCCATCCGGGAGAGCGATCTCGGCTTCAACCCCAACAACCAGGGCGACACCGTGTTCATCACCGTGCCGGCGCTGAACGACGAGCGCCGCCGCGACCTGGTCAAGCAGGTGAAGCACATGGCCGAGGAAGGCCGCGTGGCGGTTCGCAACATCCGCCGCGACGCCAACGACGAGCTGAAGCTGATGCACAAGGAGCACCTGCTCTCCGAGGACGAGCTCCACACCGGCGAAGCCGACGTCCAGAAGCTGACGGACGAGTTCGTCACGTTGATCGAGCAACGCCTGAAGGCCAAAGAAGACGACATCATGGCCGTCTGAGTGGACACGCCCTGACGTGTCCGCCACTCGCATCGTCTCCGCCTTCCTCGGCTTCCTGGTCACGCTCGTCGTGCTCACGGTCGGGTTGCCGCTGCTGGGACCCATCTACCTTGCGCTGACCTTCGTGGCGATCCAGGAGTACACCACGATGATGCGGTTGCGAGGCATCCCCATCCGGCGCCGCAGCCTGTGGATCGCCACCGCGCTCACGCTGCCCGCCTCGTTGCCGCCGAGCCACCCCTGGATGGCTCCGTTCGGCGACGTGCCGTGGCGCGAGCTGCTGCTCGTCGGCTTCATCGTCGCGATGCTCGTGCTCGAGGTCATCGCCTCGAACCGCAACTCGCTCCACGCGCTCGCGTTCAGCGTGCTCGGGTACATCTGGATCAGCTGGCTGTTCGGACTCGTGATCACGCTCCGGTACACGCCCGACGGGGTGATCGGCCTGTGGTACCTGACCCTGCCGATCCTGGCCATCATCGCGACCGACGTCGGCGGCTACGTGTTCGGGACCTTGTTCGGGAAGCGTCAGCTGGCACCGCGCATCAGCCCCAACAAGACCGTCGAGGGAGCGATCGGCGGCTTCGCACTCGCCGCCGTGGTGGTGTTCACGACCCTCGCGCTGATGCCGATCTGGACGGGCTTCCGCTTCACCTTGCTGCACGTGTTCGTGTTCTGCATCGCGGTGCCGCTCGCCGCCTTGCTCGGCGATCTGTTCGAGTCGCTCGTCAAGCGCTGGGTCGGCGTGAAGGACGCAGGCGTGTTCCTCCCCGGCCACGGCGGCGTCCTCGACCGACTCGACAGCACGCTGATCGCGGTGCCCACGACCTACCTGCTCCTGACGCTGGCGCTCCGCATCGGCTGAAGCCAGGATCCGTGCACCAGCCCGTTGCCGTCCGCGCGCGGGCGGCTGCGAGGCGACTGACCGGATGGGCGTCCGACGACGCCGGTGGGTTTCGGATGCTAGCCTCGTGGTCGCGCGCCGGCCACCCAGGTTCGGCGCCCAGGAGGACGACGCCAGCGTGTCCAGCCCACGCACATCACGTATCCCCGCCGCGCACGAGCGCAGCGTGCCCCCCAACTTCGTGACCGAGGTCATCGACGCCGACCTCGCCAGCGGCCGCGTGGAACGGGTGGTCACGCGCTTCCCGCCCGAGCCCAACGGTTACCTGCACATCGGCCATGCCAAGGCGATCTGCCTGAACTACGGCCTGGCGCGCGACTACGGCGGCCGCTTCAACGTGCGCATGGACGACACGAACCCGACGACCGAGGACCCCGAGTTCGTGCGCTCCATCCAGGACGACATCGCCTGGCTCGGCCTCGAGTGGGACGATCTGCGCTACGCCAGCGACGGCTTCGAAGAGCTCTTCGCGCTGGCCCTCCGGCTCGTCGAGGCCGGCCACGCCTACGTCGATTCGCAGAGCGAGGAGGCGATCCGCGACGGGCGCGGCACGCTGACCGAGCCGGGCACCCCGAGCCCGTATCGCGACCGCAGCGTCGAGGAGAACCTCGACCTGTTCGGGCGCATGCGCGCCGGCGAGTTCCCGGACGGCGCCCACGTGCTGCGCGCCAAGATCGACATGGCCTCTCCCGTCATCGTGTTGCGCGACCCCGTCCTGTACCGCATCAAGCACGCGCACCACTACCGCAGCGGCGACGCCTGGCCGATCTACCCGCTCTACGACTTCGCGCACCCACTGACCGACGCCCTCGAGGGCATCACGCACTCGCTGTGCACCCTCGAGTTCGACAACAACCGCGCCGTGTACGACTGGCTCGTGGGGCATCTGTTCCCGGAGCCGCGTCCTCGCCAGTACGAGTTCGCGCGGCTCGTGCTCGACCACACCGTGATGAGCAAGCGCAAGCTCAGCGCGCTGGTGAAGGGCGGCTTCGTGGACGGCTGGGACGACCCGCGCATGCCGACGATCGCCGGTCTCAGGCGTCGCGGGGTGCCGCCCGAGGCGGTGCGCACGTTCGCCACGCGGGTGGGCGTGACGAAGAGCCTCTCGCGCACCAGCCCCGCCCTCCTGGACGAGAGCGTTCGCGACGCGCTCAACCCCGTCGCGCCGCGCGTGATGGCCGTCCTCGATCCGGTGCCATTGGAGCTCACGGGCCTGCCACGGCACGTCGACGTCGTCGTCGCGCCGCGCTTCCCGGACGACCCGGCCTCCGCGGTGCGCGAGGTCCCGATATCGAAGCGGCTCGTCATCGAGCGCGACGACGTGGCGCTCGAGCCGCCGGAGGGCTTCAAGCGACTGGCACCGGGTCGGGCCGTGCGCCTGCGCCACGCCTTCGTGGTGCGCTGCGACACCGTCGACGTCGACGCGAGCGGCCGTGTCGAACGCGTCCACGCGACGGTGCTGCCCGACTCGCTCGGAGCGAACCCCGCGGGCGAACGCGTCTGGTCGGCCATCCACTGGGTCGACGCCGAGGCGGGCGCCGAGGCCACGTTCCGACTCTACGATCGCTTGTTCGACGTCCCGAACCCCGACGCCGTGGGCGGCACCTTCACCGACCACCTCGCCAGCGACTCGCTCCTCGAGCGCCACGGTCTGGTGGAGCCGAGCGTGCTGCGCGACGGACCCGACACACGCTACCAGTTCGAGCGACTCGGCTACTTCTGGCGTGACCCGCGCGACGGCCGCGACGACACGCTCGTGTTCGACCGCATCGTGCCGCTCAAGGACGGTTGGGCGAAGCGCCGCGACGCACCCGCCAACGCTGGCGGCGACGGCGCCCTCGCGACGCCTGCGGCTCCCGCGCCGTCTGGGGCGTCGCCGGACGCGGCCGAGGTGCATCCGTTCGCGCACCTCGACGCAGGCGCCCGCGCGACGGCCGAGCGCCTGCGCGATCAGCACGGCGTCGATCCCGCGGCGGCGGCGCCGATCGCGTCGTCGAGCGAACTCGCAGCGCTCTTCGCCGACGGTGTGGCCGCCGGCGCGCCTGCGACCGACCTCGCTACCTGGCTCGCCAACGACGTGCAGCGCTTGACGCGAGCGCACGGAAGCGTGCCCGCAGGGCTCTCCGGGACGATGCTCGCCCGGCTGCTGGCGCTGGTCGACGACGGTCGCCTCACGCTCCGCATGGCGCGCGCGCTGCTCGACGAGGTGGCGCATAGCGGCGAGGACCCGGAGGCGCTGGTCGTGGAGCGGGGCTTGAGCGTGCAGGGCGATCCGGCGGCGCTCGCCGTCTGGGTGGAGCGGGCGTTGGCCGAGCACCCCGCCGAGGTCGCCGCGTATCGCGGCGGCAAACGCGGCCTGCACGGCTTCTTCGTGGGTCAGGTCATGCGGGCGTCGCAGGGCCGAGCCGATCCTGCGGCGGTCCAAGACGCCGTGCGCGAGGCGCTGGAGCACGGCGAGGGCTGAGCCCGCGAACGATGGCGGCGGCGCTCAGCCCGCCCGCTTGCGCTCAGCCCGCCCGTACGAACGTTGCCAGGTCAGCACCCACGGCCCGGAGCGAGGGCTCGTGGACGTACATCATGTGTCCTGCCTCGTACACCGTGTGGTGCACGTTGCCGCGCAGGGCGGGGTCCAGGGCCATGTGCGCGAGCGTGTGCTCGGTCGCCCAGTACGGCGTGGCCAGATCGAAGTAGCCGCTCGCGACGTGCACGCGCAGGGCGGGGTTGGCGTGCATCGCACTGCGCAGCTGCTCGGAGACGTTCACGAAGCGGTTCTCGAACCCCTCGAAGCGCCAGGTGGCGTACAGCCCGGTCAGGACCTCGTAGGGCAGGTCCGATGCGTACCCCAGGTCGCGGCGTACGTAGTCGTTGAACGCGGCGCCGTAGGGACCGAGGATCGCAGCGTACGAGGGGTCGGTGTCGGGCGTGGCGCCCACCGCGTCGCGATCGCGCGCCGTGTAGCGCGCGTCGAGCCTGCCGACGGAGCGTCCCTGGTCACGCAGGAGCGCCTTGCAGAAGCGCATGATCTCGACGCGCAGGTGGGCGCCGCGCAACCAGCGCTCGTCGAGGCCCGTGTAGCGCGACAGGCGCTGGGCGACCGTGTCGACGAGGTCGTCGTCGGCGCGATCACCCAGCGCCAAGAAGCGCGCGTAGACGTCCAGCGCCCAGGCCTCGACCTCGTCGAGTACCTCGCGCAAGGGGAGCGCCTGGAGATCCGCCGGGAGGCGTCCGTGGTAGTGCGCGACGGCCGCGTACGTCGGCAGGAAGAGCAGGTGCGGGAGGTCGTTGCCGGGCTCGAAGCGGGCGGTCGAGAAGTCGAGGATCGACGAGACGAGCATCACGCCGCTCAGGTACATGGCGTGGCGGGTCTGCAGGTACGCGGCGAGCGCCGCGGCACGGGTGGTGCCGTACGACTCGCCGATCAGGTAGATCGGCGAGCCCCACCGCCCATGGCGCGAGACCCACAACCGGATGAGGTCGCCGACAGAGCGCACGTCGGGGTCGAGACCGTGGAAATCGGAGGGCTTGCCCCCCGTGACGGCGCGGCTGTAACCGGTCGACACCGGGTCGATGAACACGAGGTCGGTGTGCTCGAGGAGGCCGTGTGGGTTGTCGACCAGTCGGTACGGTGGTGCGGTCGGTGCGGGATCGGCGTCGAGTGGGACGCGCTTCGGGCCCAGCAGCCCCAGGTGGAGCCACACCGACGACGAGCCGGGTCCGCCGTTGAACGAGAACGTGAGCGGCCGCGTCGCGGGATCGCGGACGCCTTCTTTCGTGTAGGCGACGACGAACATCTCGGCGCTGGGCGTCGTGCCTTCCCACTGCCCAGCGCGCTCGCCCGTGCCGGTGCCCTCGCGGTGCACGACGACGCGGCCGGTGTGCGAGGCGTACCGCAGCGTGCGCCCGTCGATCGATTGCTGGTGATGGCGCGTGACGAGATCGTCGCTCGGTACGGTGCTGCTGTCTGTGGTGGATGGCCGTGGCTCGCTCACGTCGCTCCTCTTGGCGCCTGGAATCGCGTCCGAGCGTACCGCGGACCGGCGGCGTAGGATGCTGCCATGGCGGAACGCGACATCGTGCTGCTGGGGGATCCACGGCTGCTCGAGCGGTGCCGGGCCGTCGTGGCCGACGAATGGTCTTCCCTACCCGCGCTGGTGGACGACCTCCACGACACGCTGATGGCCTTCCGGCGCCGCTGGGGGGCGGGCCGCGCCATCGCGGCGCCGCAGGTCGGCGATCCACGACGCGTGGTCTACCTGCACATCGACGAACCGCACGTGATCGTGAACCCGCGCATCGAGCAGCGCTCGACGGAGATGGTCGAGGTGTGGGACGACTGCATGAGCTTCCCCGAGGTGCTCGTGCGCGTGCGACGGCACGCTCGGATCACGCTCGCGTACACCGACCTGCAGGGCGAGGAGCGTCGCTGGCCACTCGAGGGCGACCTGGCGGAGTTGCTGCAACACGAGCTCGATCACCTCGACGGCGTCCTCGCCGTGGCACGGGCGATCGACGGTGCGATCGCGAGCTTCGCACTGCGCTCGCAGGCCCACTTCACGACGTACGACCGTTCAGGACTGCCGCCCGCCGAACCAACGCGCGCCGACTGACGGTGCCGGTCGACAGGCGAGGCGATTCGGTTCGCCCGTCACCGGCTGCCGAACCTCAACCGCCGATGCCCCCGAACCCGGCGTCGACGGAGAGCACCCCCAGCGCCTCGCCGCTGCGACCGACGAGGTCGCAGCTCACGCCCCCCGATTCGGCATCGAACCAGACGTCGGCGAGCCACACGCTCACACCGGCGCCGGCCGGCCCGAGCAGGTGTTGGCTGCGCCCGCGCACGGCGTTTCCGAGCAGCTCGGCCACGTCGTCGCTGGCCAGGCGCCCATGCCAACGCCAGCCGTGCTCGAGGCGCTGGACGTGACCATCGAACGTGGCCAACCGGGCCGGGAACGGTGGCCCGAGCGGGGCTCCGTGGTGGTCGTGGAGAGGCGTGCAGCCGTCGTTGATGCGTACCGCGTCGTCGGTCATGTGGCGATCATGCCGCGCGCACGCTCGCTGCCGGCCACGAGCTAGGCCGATGCCAAGGGGATCGCGGTAGCCTGCCATGATGGCCATCGGCGCCCTGAACGAGTCACCGCTCCACGCCGCGCTGAAGCGGACGCTGGCGCCGCCCGGCGCACGCTTCGAGATCGAACTCGAGGGCTTCGTGGTCGACGTGGTGTGCGACGACCTGTTGATCGAGGTGCAGACGCGCAACGTCGGCGCGCTGCGCCACAAGCTGACCACCCTGCTGCGCTCACACCGGCTGCTGCTCGTGGTGCCCGTCGCCGGTGAGCGCTGGATCGTCCGGCGTGACGACGCTGGCACGACGCTGTCGCGCCGTCGCTCGCCGAAGCGCGCCGATCTCCTCGACGCGTTGGCCGCGTTGGTCGGCATCCCGTCGCTGCTCGACCACCCCAACCTCGAGATCGAGGCCGTCGTGACGCGCGACGAGGAGACGCGCGAGCACCGCCCCGGGGTGGCGTGGCGCAGGCGCGGTTGGGTCACGGTCGAGCGGCGGCTGCTCGACGTGCTCGAGCGCCACCGGATGCGCGGAGCACGCGACTGGTTGCGGGTCTTGCCGAGCGCCCTCGACGAACCGTTCACCACCGCCGACATCGCCCGCGGCCGGGCCTCCCGGCGACCGGTGGCCCAGCGCGCAGCGTTCGTGTTGCGCGAGGCCGGTGTGATCGCAGCGACCGGCCGCGTGGGCCGCGCCGTTGGCTACCGGGTCACGCCGCTTGGCGACGACGGCTGAGCGCGGGTACGCGGGTCGGCGCTCACGGGCGCGGCGCGCACGACGACCCGACCGCCGCAGCGAGCGCGGCACGCAGTCCCGCGACGTCGTGCACGGGTGCGCGGCAGGCGCCCGCGCTGCATACGAAGGCGGTCGGTCGCTCCACGTCGCGCCCCTCGAACCACGGCACGCGCGGCGCCGGGAGACCATCTCCGGCGCTCGAGAGCGGCAGCGTCGCCGGCACCAGCCCGACCAGGGCGTGATCCGGTGCCTCGCGGTCGGCGCACTCCAGCAGCGCCCGGGCGCGCTCCTCCTCGGGCGCTCCCGCCACGATGACCTCGACCGGCGGCGCAGCCAACCTGTCGCGGACGCCGAGGAGCGACGCTACGGCGGTCGGGGCGCGCGCAGCCAGTCGGGCGGCGCCGCGCGTGGCCGCTGCGGCGCGCTCGGCACGCTCGGCGTCGTCGCTCCACGCCGCGACCCACGCGAGCAACTCCGCGGCGAGCCCGTGCTCCGATGGCGTCGGGCCGTCGAACGTCGAGCGTGGGCGCACGACCAACGCCTCACCGAAGGCGGGTGTCGTGTAGAAGCCACCCTCGCCGTCGGCGAAGTCGCGCTCGACCGCGTCGGCGAGCGCGAAGGCCCGTGCCAGGAAGCGCACGTCGCCGGTCGCGCGGTGCAACGCGAGGGCGGCGAGGCCGTAGCTGGCCGCGTCTTCGAGCAGGGCAACCGCCTGGGGCGCGCTCACTCCGCGGCCCCCGGGTGGGGGCGGCGGCGCCAGGTGGCGCAGACTGGTGCCGTCCCAGGCACGCTCCCACACGGCGTCTGCGCACTGAACGGCGGCGGAGCGAAGCTCGGTCGCGAGGGCATCGGGCAGCCACGGCGCGGCCTCGACCAGGCCGCGGACCATCAGTGCGTTCCACGACGTCACGATCTTGTCGTCCATGGCGGGTGGGACACGCCCGCGCCGGATCGCGATCAGTGCGTCGCGCACGCGCGCCACACGCTCGGAGACGCGCTCGGGCGCGAAGGCGTCCGATCCCAACGCAGCGACCACCGTGGGGTGATCGAGACCGCGCCACACCGGCACCGAGCGCCCCTCCAGCACACCGACCTCGTCGATCCCATAGAGCGCTCGAGCGAGCGCTCGGTCGTCCGGGTCGGGCAGCGCCGGCACGAGGTCGCTCGGCGTGAACGTTGCGAACCGCCCCTCCTCCCCCTCGCTGTCGGCGTCCTGCGAGGCGGCGAAGGCGACGCCGTCCGGTCGCATGACGTCGAGGGCCCAGCGCGCGATCCCGATGGCGGCGCCCACCAACCGCGCGTCGTCGAAACGCGCTCCCGCACGCGCGAGCACGCCGAGCAGGAGGGCGTTGTCGTAGAGCATCTTCTCGAAGTGTGGGACGATCCAACGCTCGTCGACCGAGTAGCGCGCGACACCGCCGAGGAGTTGATCGAACAGACCGCCGTCGACCATGCGCCGCAGCGTCAGGTGGAGCATGCCAGCGGCCGTCGGTTCACCATCACCGTCTTCGGGCGGTCGCTCGAGCAACCACCGCAGCGCCGTGTGCGGCGGGAACTTCGGCGCCCCACCGAAGCCGCCGTGTTCGTGATCGAACCCCGCACGCAGCGCGGCGAGCGCCGAACGCTCGGGCTCGTCGTCATCGGCCGGCAAGCGCGTGCTGAGCTGGCCGAGCCGCTCGGTGATCTGCGTTGCAGAACCCACCACTTCGTCGCGCCGCTCGCTCCAGGCCGCGTGCAGCGCTTCGAGCAACCGGGCGAAACCGGGCCGGCCGAAGCGGTCGTCGGGCGGGAAGTACGTGCCGGCGAACCACGGCTTCCCGTCCGGGGTGGTGACGACGGTCATGGGCCACCCGCCGCTGCCGCTCAGAGCCTGCACCGCTCCCATGTAGACGGCGTCGACGTCGGGGCGCTCCTCGCGATCCACCTTGACGCTGACGAAGTGGTCGTTGAGCAGGGCGGCGATCACGGGATCGTCGAACGACTCGTGCGACATCACGTGGCACCAGTGGCAGGCGGCGTAGCCGATCGACACGAGCACCGGCACGTCGCGTTCCCTGGCGACCGCGAACGCCTCCTCGCCCCACGGGTACCAGTCCACCAACTGGTGGGCATGCTGTCGCAGATAGGGACTGGCCGTGTCGGCCAGGCGATTCGAGTGCTGGGTCATGGTCGACCATACCCATGCGCGTACACTGCGGCATGAGACTGGCCGACCTCCGCTACGACTACGATGCGCATCCACCGCTCGAAGCTGCCGACCTCGCCGAGGACCCGATCGACCAACTCGAGCGCTGGCTCGCCGACGCGCTCGAGTCCGAGGTGATCGAACCGCACGCGATGTCGCTGACCACCATCGGCCCCGATGGCGCGCCCGGTACCCGCATGGTGCTGCTGCGCGGACTACACGACGGCACCGCGGTGTTCTACACGAACCTGGAGAGCCGCAAGGCGCTCGATCTCAGCGCCGACCCGCGCTGCGCGTTGCTGTTCTGGTGGGGCCCGCTGCAGCGGCAGGTGCGCCTCGAGGGGCGCGCCGTGCCACTGCCGCGCGACACGGCCGCGGCGTACTTCGCGACCCGCCCACGCGGCAGCCAACTCGGTGCATGGGCCTCACCGCAGAGCCGACCGTTGCGCGATCGCGCAGCCCTCGAGGCACGCTTGGCCGAGGTCGAGGAACGCTTCGACGGCACGGACGTGCCCATGCCACCGTTCTGGGGCGGGTTCGCCGTCACGCCCCAGGCGGCGGAGTTCTGGCAGGGTCGACCATCGCGCCTGCACGACCGGTTCTTGTACGAGCGTGACGGCGCGACCTGGCGCCGACGCCGGCTCGCGCCCTAGGCGCGGCGCGGCAGGCGTAGCGCCCTAGGCGCGGCGCGCTGGACGCCTGGCGCTGGGCTCTCAGTCCTCGTCGGCGTCGGGGAGCGGCGGGATGCGCTCGGGGTACGTGCGCACGCCGGCGATCTCGATCGCTCGCTGCAGCGCCAGCTCGGCGCGTGCGC
>PWQI01000433.1 GCA_003556805.1 Trueperaceae bacterium
ACGGCCCCATGCTGCCCGAGTCGTCCCAGGAGAAGACGACGTTGCGCAGCGGCTCCCAGGCGTGCACGAAGTAGCGGCCGGGTTCGAGGAAGGCCTCGATCTCGATGCGCTCCGGCGCCACCCGCACGTCCGCGACGACCGGCTCGCCGTCCGCGTCGGTGAACTCGTAGAGGTAGTCGACGGTCGGATCGCCCAGCAGCTCGAGCCGCACGAAGTTGCTCGCGGCGGGCACGTCGAAAGCGAACCACGCGTCGTACTCGCCCACGAGCACGTGGGTGCCGAACGTCTCACCGTCGCTCAATCGAGCGGCTCGGTCACGCGTGGCGTGCTCACCGCCGCTCGCGATGGCGGCGACGCTCGGCGGGTGCCGCCACTCGAGGGCGCCGTCGCGCGCGTAGTGCCCCCACTCACCGAGCACCGAGCGGTACTCGGGCCCCTCGGGATGCTCGAGCAGGCCGATCCGGTCGGGCAGCACGACGGTAGGCCGGTCGGCCTCCGGGAAGTGCGCCTCGATGCGTACGAAGCGGGCCCATACGGGGGCGTCGAAGCGCCATTCGGCCTGTTCGATCGTGCGCCAGCTGCCCACCTCGGTCCAAGGACCGAGCGGGCTGTCGAGCGAGACCGACACCGTGACGTCGGCCATGTGCTCGCCCTGGGCGGAGGCCCCGGGGTGCGCGTGCCAGGTCAAACCGTCGAGGAGCGCAGCGCGGTTGTGATGGAACGCGTGCACCCACCAGACCGCGTCCTGGCCGTGGTCGAGACGGAACGTGGTCGGACTGCTGCGCGGGCTCAGGGCGCTCAGTTCGTAGCTGGCGATGAACGGCAGCGCGGCGGCGACGTGACCACCGTGCGCGCGCCATCCGAGGTCGACCCGGTCGCCGAGCACGCGCGCACCCGGCTCGGCGACCACCTTGAATTGCCCGAGGCCGGTGTTGGCGCGCGGGTCGCCGTCGTGGTTCGACAGCGCCACCAGTCGCACGTAGCGCGCGGCGACGCCCTCGTCGAAGACGAACGCCTGCTCGATGTTGGGTGTGCGCATACGGCCCCGATGGACGGTCGTGAACGTCGTGCCGTCGAGGGACGTCTGGATCTCGAAGTCGCGCAGACGCGCGAGCACACCGGGGCTCGAGAGCGGGTGCAGCAGCACGCCGACCACGCGAGGCGTGCCGTCGCCGGCCAGCCGCACGGTCGTGTGCTCGTCGACCCCACCGAGCCAACCCCCCGCCGGCGGCGTGAGGCCGTCGAACAGCAGGAACTCGCGCCGCGTACCGCTCGGCACGTCGGCGCCGAGATTGGTCCACGCCACGTTGATGCCGCCGAGCAGCGGCTCGGGGACCGCGAAGGCGTGCTGGCCACCGATCAGGGGCGCGCCACACACCGCCGTAGCGCTCGTGGCTACGCTCGCCGCGCCGCCGTCCGCGGCGCGGACGGCGACCGTGAGGTCGACGGGAAGGTCGTCGCGTGCGATCGGGTCGATCGTGGCGTCGATCGCGACGCGTCGGGTCTCGCCCGAAGGGACCGTGATCGTCGCTTCGCGCGGCGTCAGACGCCAGCCGTGATCGCTGACGTGCGTGTCGAGCGCGAGGTCGAGCGGTCGGTCGCCGTCGTTGCGGATCTCGAGCTCGAGTTCCAGGCGCTGGGCGTACGGGTGGTACGCGGCGACGTCGCGCGCGCCGTGGAGCGACAGCGTCACCGGCGGCACGTCGGGACGAGGCTGCGCGACGGGACCCGCGTCGTCGAACGTGAAGCGAAGGTGCGCGTGGCCGCCGCCGTCGAGGCGAACGAGGTAGGGGCCGCCCGCGGGTAGCTCCGCGACGTAGATGCCGTCATCGCGTCGGCCTCGGAAGTTGGTGACGTTCGAGCCGTACGCGCTGTACGCGGCGAACGGGTTGACGCGCGGGGCACCCTCGAGCACCTCGATCGTGAGCGTCGTCGGTGCGGTGAGCTCGGGCAGGCGGACGTAGGCGGTGCGCTCGAGCACGGCACGGATCTCGTGGTACTCGGGGAGCGGGCGCGAGCGCCACCAGACCCCGCCATGTGGTTGCGGGAAATCGCCGAGTTGGAACGGGTCCAGACGCTCGAGCAGGACCTGGTAGTACCCATCGACGGGCGTCGCGGCGCTCAATGCGATGCTGTGATCACCTGCCAGGAACCAGCGCTCGAGCACGAACGTCTCGCCCGGCTCGAGATCGATGCGACCCCCGCCGTCGATGCGCACGTAGAGCGCCATGCCCTCGGGCGGCGTCGCGGTGAGGCGAACGGGTCCATCCTCGCCCAAGTAGAAGCGGTAGACGTCGACATCGCGTGGGTCGGAGAGCAGCCCCACCCAAGGCTCGCCTGGCCGCAGCAGCGAGGCGGTGCGGAACTCGTCGTTCGGCTCGCGCTCCATTTGGCCTGCGGGCCGCGGACCCGTCGGCAACGGCGTCTCGACCGCGACTGCGGCGGCGCTCTCCCGTGGTGTGGTCGGTGTGCCGAGTGAGCGCGGCGCGCTCGCGTCTGGATCTGCGGGTACCGCCTCGGCCGGCGGCTCGTCGGCCGGCCCAAGGGGGATCAACCGCAGCGCGTAGTCGCCGTCGGTGCCCCTGACAGACAGGTAGTGCGGACCGGGCAGCAGGTAGAGGTTCGACATCCGCACGCCGCGGTCGCCCGTTTCGGGCGTGCGGGTCTGCTGCGCTCGCCCCGACGCCGCAAGTAGGTTGAGCTGGTCCACCGTGGGTCCGAGCACCTGGACGCGCCACAGCTGCGGGTCGCCCTCGATCTCGACGCGCAGCACGTCGACGTTCCGACCTTGGAAGCGGCCACGGATCGTCAGGTCGTCGCCGATCAGCGTGGCCGTGGCGATGTGGTCGTTGGGCTCGTAGGCGAACCCAGGCGGCGGCGCGCCACGGTCCTCGAACTCCACGCGAAACGACTGACCCACGTCGCCACGCAGCGACGCCCGCACCCCTACGGTTCCCTCGGGCGGGAGCAGGTCGACGAAGCGGAC
>PWQI01000163.1 GCA_003556805.1 Trueperaceae bacterium
GACGTCTGGATCGTGTTCTGTCGCGAGGGCAGCGACCAGTCGACGCTGCTGTTCGCGGGCGAGGCGATGGTCGGCCTGTCGGCCTTCGTGTTCACCCGGTCCGGCGACAAGATCGCGATCGTCGCCGACTACGATCGCATGGGCATAGAGGCACCCGGCGTGTTCGGCGACGTCGTCGCCTACGGCCGCGAGGGGCTCGACCAGCACCTCCGCGACGTGATCACGAGGCTCGCGCCTGGCTCGTTCGCGCTCAACCAACACGTCGACGACTACCTGCTCGACGGTCTGACCGTCGGGCTCCTGCGCAAGCTCGAGCTGGTGCTCGGCGACGACACGATCGGCCGTCGCGCCGTGTCCTCGGCCCCGGTGCTCGAGCCGTTGCGGGCGCGCAAGACGAGTGAAGAGCTGCGCCGGATCACGCGCGCGATCGAGCTCACCCAGCAGCTCCACGACGAGGCGGGTCGCTTCATGCGCAGCGGGATGACCGAGCGTGACGTCGCCGAGTTCATCAAGCGGCGCCAGCGCGAACTCGGCGTGACCCACTCCTTCAGCGACGGGGCAGCGGTCATGACCGGTCGTGCCGGCCTCGGCCACCGCACGGCGGGTGAGGCGCCGATCACCCCCGGCGACACGGTCGTGATCGACATGGGCGTGTTCGTCGAGGGGTACAGCAGCGACGTGATGCACACCTACTACGTGCTGCGGGAGGGCGAAGACGCGCCGCCGCCCGAGGTGCAGCACCGCTTCGACGCCGCCATGACGGCCGTGCACCGCTCCGTCGAAGCGATGCGCCCTGGCGTGCGTGGCTTTGAAGTCGACGCCGTGGCGCGGGCCACCCTCGAAGCGTTCGGTGTCACGCCCTACACGCACGCCCTCGGCCACCAGATCGGCCGCACGGTCCACGACGGCGGCACCACGCTCGCTCCGCTCGGCGATCGCTATGGGGAGCGCGGCATGGGCGCCTTGGTCGAAGGCGAGGTCTACACCGTCGAGCCGGTCGTTCACGGCGTCACCGACGTCGACGGCCACCCCATCGGGCCGGAGCAGGACGTGGTCGTCACGGCCGACGGAGCGCGCTTTCTCTCGCGGCCGCAGTCGGCCCTGACGCTGGTACGGTAGGCGCGTGAGGACCGTCACGAGATGCTGAAGTACATCGTTCGGCGGATGCTGTCGCTGGTCGTCATCCTGCTCGGGGTGTCGATCATCGTCTTCATGCTGGTGCACCTGGCGCCCGGCGATCCCGTGCGGATCATGCTGGGCGAGGAAGCCAGGGAAGAGGACGTCGAGCGCCTCAACCGCCTCTACGGCTTCGACCGGCCGTTGCCGGTGCAGTACGTCATCTGGCTCGGGAACGCGCTGCGGGGCGACCTCGGTACGGGCATCAGGAGCCAGCTCCCGGTGACGCTGCTCATCTTCGAGCGCATGCCGGCCACGATCGAGCTGGCGTTGTGGTCGCTGGTGCTGGCGGTGGGGGTGGGTATCCCGCTGGGGGTGCTCTCGGCGGTGCGGCGCAACTCGTGGATCGACTTCGGGTCGATGTTCGCGGCGCTCGTGGGCGTCGCGGCGCCGAACTTCTGGGTGGGCCTGATCCTGCTGTCGCAGGTCGCGCTGCACGTCTCGTGGCTGCCGATCGGCTCGCGCGGGCCCAGCTTCGTCGACGCGATCGTCGCGATGGTCACCCAGTTCGACTTCGTGGTGCTGTGGGACCACTTCCGCTACGTGCTGCTGCCGGCCTTGGCGCTCGGTACCTCGATCATGGCTCTCATCACGCGCCTGACGCGCTCCAGCCTGCTCGAGGTGCTCAACCGCGACTACGTCCGCACAGCTCGCGCCAAGGGACTGCGCGGCATCACGGTCGTGTACGGGCACGCGCTCAAGAACGCGCTGCTCCCCGTCGTCACGGTGGTCGGTGTCCAGTTCGGGGCGCTGCTCGGCGGCGCGATCGTCATCGAGGTCGTCTTCGCCTGGCCGGGCGTCGGGCGGCTGATCGTGAGCGCCATCAGCCAACGCGACTTCCCCGTGGTGCAGGGGAGCGTGCTGATGCTCGCCGTCGTGTTCGCGATCGCGAACCTGCTCGTCGACCTCTCGTACAGCCTGATCAACCCGAGGATCCGCTATGACTAGTGCCACCGGTGCGCCTGCCGCTGCCACGCGGCGGCGCATGAACCCCACGCTGCGGCGCGTGCTTCGCAACAAGAGCATCATGTTCGGCTCGGTGATCATCGTCGGGCTGGTGGTCGTGGCGCTGATCGGGCCCTGGATCACGCCCATGGATCCGTTGCAGCAAGACATCTGGGAGCGCTACGAGGCGCCCCGCGGACTCTGGGTCGACGGCGAGTTCAACACCCGCTACATCTTGGGCGCCGACGAGCTCGGGCGCGACCTGCTGTCACGTCTGATCATCGGTGCGCGCGTATCGCTGATGGTCGGCCTGATCGCGACGGGCATCTCGCTGGTGTTCGGGGTGATTCTGGGCGCGATCTCGGGCTACGTCGGCGGCATCGTGGACGACGTCATCATGCGCGTCATGGACGTGCTGTTGGCGTTGCCGGGCATCTTGCTGGCGATCGCCATCGTGGCCGCGTTGGGGCCGAACATCGTCAACGCCATGGTCGCGATCGCGATCGTTCGCATCCCGACGATGGCGCGTGTGGTGCGCTCCGACGTGTTGGCGGTGAAGACAGAGGAGTTCGTCGAGGCCGCCAAGGCGCTCGGCCAGAGCCACCTGATCGTGCTCTTCAAGCACATCCTGATCAACGCCTGGGCGCCGGCGCTGGTGCTCGCCACGCTCGGCATGGGCACCGCCATCGTCGCCGAGGCGGCGCTGTCGTTCCTCGGCCTCGGCACGCAGCCGCCACAGGTCAGCTGGGGCCGGATGCTGTCGGTGGGCCGCGAGGCGATCCGCAGCGCGCCGCACGTGACGCTCTACCCGGGGATCGCCATCACGATCGTCGTGCTCGGCTTCTCGCTGCTCGGCGA
>PWQI01000327.1 GCA_003556805.1 Trueperaceae bacterium
AATATGGGTCATCGATATCCCTCCGGTTATGGTGAGTTTAGTCACTTCCATTTTACCAGAGGGCGGTGGCCCATTGAACTACATGGCAGATCCCTTTTTACAGACAATATCACACACTACTTTGTCAGCAGATAAACTGTCTCTTCAACTCCTATAAAAGTAGGCGTTATTTAGTCTGTCAACACAACCCTACCTCATTTATAGCAGTTGACATGTTCCCGCAAACAATAAAAACAAGGGTTCCCCTACATTGGTACCTCTGGCAAAATAGCCAAGGAAAAACTCAATGTCCGGAAACCCTTTATTTAAAAGATTTCTCTATTCTTCTATTTTTCGGCCCTTGACATCAACGCCACACACTCTACATGTGATAGTTAGGCTAAATCAGGCTTTAAGATATGCACAGCATAAATTTACAGCCCAGCGGTCGAGCGAATCATATTGATGTCACATCCAATTTAATAGTGTATTACCCTTGGGCGGCTTTTCCAATCACTAAGATCAACAGTCCAATACTTTGCCCATTCCTTCATTTCCTTATATTCCGGGTGACTAGGATTCAGCATGATTTCGTGGAAGTTCACAAAGCCTCCAACACCGCCCACATCCTCAGGTGGTGTTTGACCACTTGCCTCTAACAAGTAAGGTGACTCCTTGTCGTGCTCCTCAATCACACGTACAAGCTGGATTTCATGTTCCCAGTTATCCCCCATATCATAAGTATAGAGCATCTGCTTATGCTCTGGCAAAAACTCTGACAATGTATGCCCTTTTATTAAAATAGCGTCTTCATCGTACTCCAGGTCATCCTCAAATGGAACAAGTCTGGCAACCGGTATACGCTTATTGCCACCAAAGATGGTAAAGTCATAGAGGTGGGCGTTCTGCCAGCTAAACACCGACTGCAGCACTTTATGCAAACGTGCAAAATCTATCCCTGCAGGCACAATAATTCTCCGCTCCACCTTGTATACTTCCAAATCAAGAGTGACAAACAATTCAAAGGCACGATATTTATAGGCTTGCTTTCCGGTAAGCTCAGATAGTGCATTAATCATTGCTTGGTAAGGGGTAAAGCTCTCGTTGCTTTTACCGGAACAATCGACATGACGGTAATTTGCGGAAGCTCCAACCGTATCACTGAACATTTTTGCAATACCGTTATATTCATTTCCAACATAAAAAGCGCAGTCCAGTCCCGCTTTTGTTACCCACGCCGCTGTCTGTCTGTTGCGATTTTGGTAAAACTCCACCTCGCCTGCCAGGCGGAAATATTCCCCCACCAGCTCGGGGTTTAAATTCATGGACAGCAGCGTGTTTGAAATGGCCGTTCTCATCATCGCCGCTACATCTTTCAGATCCTTCCGCTTGACTTGGTAAATCGCAACGGTAAAGCGTGTGGCGCTATTCACCAACACAATCATATCCTCTGCTTTTCGATTATCCCACACTCTTGTCCAGTTTGCTGTCCATGAAAACAGTGGATTTTCATCCTTGTGTGCGGACGGAGATTTTACTCCCAGGGGATCCGCTAATTTTTTCGTCAGTGCGATTTGCATGATTCTCTCTCCTTTTTGACAACAAATCGTTTCTCTCAAATCGCCGAGCTTACATGAAAATTGCTTTTATTTACGCCTGGCCTCAGACTCTTCTTGCATGGGCTCAACAACCACTTAAGCATGGCGAGCATAAGGTCTTCTTCTGACATGAACTGCAATAGCATTTTTTAAAAATTCCGGTAGAATGGGGGTGAACCATCGGTGCCAACTCCTTTGTGGTTTGCTCTCACTTACCATTTCGGAGTCGCCGATGGTTTTACCTTTTTACTTTTGCGAACTTGATTTTACACTATCGCGTTCTCTGGTCCGCAGATTAAACCCTGCCTTGTGGTTTTCAATTAATTGCAGTTAAGGTTTTGTTCAGGCTGCAACGGGACCCCAATAATGGGAATCCCTGATGCTATGGCTGTTTGTGTGCTGCCTTGACCTGCAGCGGACTAAAACAGCTCGTCCAGGAGAATATAATAATTTATTTTTTGCCAGTCTGGCACCATATTTAACTCGTCGAAAAGTAATGCGGCATCAAATCCTTCATACACTGTTCCACCGTACCTGCCGTCATAATTATGTTGTAAGCTTCTGTAGCAAAGGGCAATATCCTGATATTTGTCGGCGATACCGCTTCTGCACAGATCGACGAACCCGTTTATTCTGTCTTCTTCAATTATGATATTGGGCAAGCAATAATCACCATGGGAGAAAACAAGCTCCTCTTCTGGCCGGTTTTCTTTTAACCACTGCAAAAGTTTTTCCGGATTTTCAAACCCATTTGCCCCATAGGTTGCAGGTTCTGCATCTTCCACATCACAGAGGCCTTTTTGAACACGAATTTCTGCCTGTCTTAATTTATTATCAAGGGAATTACAATGCGGGCATTTTCCTGCATCCACATCCCACAGCATTCGTAAACCATCTGCCAGCAACTTTAATAAGTGTTTTGGATTGGCAAGCAACTCTTCAGAACATGCAATTCTGCCCTTAAGCCTGCTCATCAGCAAATAGCTTACACCATTCTCTTTTTCATAACACAGGACCCGGGGGACAGGGAGCTTGCCGGCCAGCCATGTCATCATCATATGTTCATTGTCCGACTCCTCTTGTTGCTGTGCAATCTTCAATACCATGTCAGCGAAAAAGATCACCTGTGAGTCTGACATCCCCACTGTATCTATTGAATAGGGCCTGTCTCCAATTAGTTCTTTGATCTTGTGAGGACTGTTCAAGGCTATCCGCCCTTTCCCAATTATTTCAATTTTAATTTGGCGGGAATTGAGACACCCCCCTATTATTTAATCTTTATTTACCACCCTTGACATCAATACCACACACTCCACATGAAATTATTAGGCTATTTCACATCTATGAAAAACGCAGTAATAACGCTGTGTTTATGCTGGTTTGACATCTATCCTGTCCT
>PWQI01000350.1 GCA_003556805.1 Trueperaceae bacterium
CTCGGCGAGGGCGACCAGGTCGTCCAGGCGCTGGTGCTGCCAGCTGAGGAGCAGGTGGTCGAGGCGATCGCAGAGGGCGACACGCTGCAGACGCCGCCAGCGCAGGCCTGACGTGGTGGCTGGCGAGCGTCCGCTCCTCCTGCTCGACTGCGATCCGGGGCACGACGACGCGCTGGCGCTCGCTCTGGCGGCGCGGCACGGCGAACTGCTCGGCGTCACGACCGTCGCCGGCAACGTGCCGCTCGAGCGCACCACGGCCAATGCGCTGACGATGTGCGAGGTGCTGGGGCTCGACGTGCCCGTGCACGCCGGCAGCTCGAGGCCGCTCGTGGCCGAGCTGCGCACCGCGGAGTTCATCCACGGCGCCTCGGGCCTCGACGGCCCGGCACACCCGCCACACGACCGCACGGCGGCGTCGAACGACGCGGTCGGGTTCATCGTCGACACGGTCCGCGCGCACCCCGGTGCGCTCTGGTTGATCGCCACCGGTCCGCTGACCAACGTGGCGCTGGCGCTCCGCGCCGCACCCGACGTCGCCGGCGCGCTGCGGGGCGTGTCGATCATGGGTGGCGGCGTGCCCTTCGGCAACGTCACACCGTCGGCCGAGTTCAACATCCTCGTCGATCCCGAGGCCGCCGACGAGGTGTTCCGCTCGGGCGTGCCGCTCACGATGGCGGGCCTCGACGCCACGCACCAGTGGATGATCGACGCGCCGATCAGCGAGCGCGTGCGCGCATGCGGAGGCTCGGCAGCCGCCTTCTGCGCCGACCTGCTCGACTTCTACGGCGCCGCCTACGCCACGGTCTACTCCGACCGGAACGCCGGCCCGCTGCACGACCCAGTGGCGGTGCTCGCCGTGACGCACCCCCAGCTGGTCACGACCGAGCGCCTGCACGTCGCGATCGAGCTCACCGGCACGCACACGCGCGGCATGACGGTCGCCGACCTGCGCGGCGTGAGGCGCGGCGCCGCGCCCAACGTCGACGTCGTCCGGACGGTCGACGCGGCGGCCGCGACCGACGTGCTCGTCGACACGCTGGCCGAGTACCGCTGACGCCGACGGCTCACACGCGACCACGCACCTGCGCTTGGTAGCATGCGCACGCGTGGTCGAGTTTCAGCACGTCACCAAGACCTATGCCCGGACGCATACGCACGCCCTCAAGGACGTCGATTTCCGCATCCGCAAAGGCGAGTTCGTGTACATCGTGGGCCACTCGGGCGCCGGCAAGAGCACGCTGCTGGCCCTGCTGCTGCGCCGCATCGCTCCTACCGAGGGCGTGGTCGCGATCGCCGAGCAGGACCTCGCCAGGCTGCGCGACTCGCAGTTGCCGCTGCTGCGGCGCCGCATCGGCATGGTCTTCCAGGACCATCGTCTGCTCCCCAAGCTCTCCGCCCTGGAGAACCTGACCTTCGCCCTGCGGGCGACGGGCTTCCGCGGCAACCAGGAACAGCGCGCGTTGACGGCCCTGCGGCAGGTCGGCTTGGCACACAAGCGCAAGGCCTTCCCCATCGAGCTGTCGCTGGGCGAGCAGCAGCGCGTGGCGATCGCGCGAGCGCTCGTCACCAACCCGCCGCTGCTGCTGTGCGACGAACCGACGGGGAACCTCGATCCCGACACCAGCTGGGAGATCCTGGAGCTGCTCAACGACGTCAACATCAAAGGGACCACGGTCATCGTCGCCACCCACTCGCGCGACCTGGTCGATCGCCTCAAGCGCCGAACCATGGTGCTGCGCGGCGGCGAGTTGGTGCGCGACGACGACGACGGCGGCTACTCGCTGTGAGCGGCGCCGCGGCGCCTGGCGCGCTGGCTGGCGCGTGGCAGCGCCCTGGCGCGGCCGTCGGCGCGGCTACAACGAGCTGATCGAGTAGTCGAGCCGGTCGTCGGACAGGATCATCTCGAGGAACTGCGTATGGCTGAGCGCGTCGATCATCGCGAAGCCGTGCTCCTTGTCGACGTAGATCCCCTCCTTCATGACCGTGTGGCCGTACACGCCGAAGCGGTGACCGGCCTGACGCAGGAGGTCGGGCTTCTCGTACCACCAGGTCTTGGTGTCGGGGTCGTGATAGAAGAAGTCGTCGAAGAACTGCATGCCGACCGTGGGCCCAGCGTGGGCGAAGTGCACCCCGTGGTGCACGACCTCGCGTGGGAAGCCCTCGATCCACGTCGCCAGGTCGTCCGGGAGCCGCAAGCCACCGCGACCCTCGTCGAACTCGTAATGCATCAAGCCACCGCGGGTGCCGAGTTCGTAGCCGTGCTTGACGGCGGCCTCGTCGTGGTTGCCGAGGATCACCTGGACGTTGCCCTCGGACGCCTCGACGTAGTCCTTGAAGCGGTAGAGCTCGCGGATCTGTGCCTTGGCGGCGCGGCGTAGGTGATCGCGGTCGGCAGGGTCGTAGTGCTCGTCGCCGACCGCGGCCGCGTACTCCCGAGCGTCCTTGTAGTGGACCAGGTCGCCCATGCACACGACGCGGTAACGCCCGGAGCGGACCGCCTCGGTCGGCGCGAACGTCGATGTGCTCGCCGCCGTCGCCTTGAGCACACGCCACAACTCCGGCCACATGCCGTGCACGTCGCCGATCGCGATGACCTTGATCACGCCTCCACCTCGACGTCGTCGCCATGCTTGAGGAGCGCGCGCAGCGCGCCGTAGAGCGCCCGAGCCGCCTCGGCGTCCTTGCCGTAGCCGCCGTAGCGGACCAGCAGGCGCGCCGCCTGCAACCCGTGCCCGGACTCCTTCAAGCGCTCCACCAAGCGATCGATCATCACCAGTCCTTCGCGCGACAGGCCCCGCGCCTCGACGTCGGCGGCGTGGACGTCGAGAGCAGAGTCGTCGTCGCTCGCCCCGGCGCTCGCCGGACCCGTCGGAGCGTCGGCGGGGCCGGCGGCGGTTGCGGCGCCAGCCTCGACCGCGGCGACGTGGTCGCCGACCAGCTCGGGCTCGTGCAGTGCGATGCCCGCCTCGGCATCGAAGGCGACGCGTTGCGGCACGGCCGAGGGGGGCACGGCGAGGCCGAACGACGCGGCGCTCACCGCGAGGGCGGCGTCGGCCGTGGCGGCGGGTCCGGCCATCAGCGCGTCGGCGACGGCACTCTTACGGACGCCCGCGATCTCGACGGTGCACCCGATCGCGCCGTTCGCGAAGGGCGTGAACGTCACGCTCCACCCCGCGACGCCACAGTGCCGGTCGAGTCGCTCCACGATCGCCTCGCGCCGCAGACGGGGCGCGACGACGGCCTCGTCGACCACGGCATCGACGGAGACGACGTCCCAGGTGACGGCAAGTGCGGGGAAAGGCGCGGTGAGGCGCGTCCAGAGCGCATCGGACACGGGCGCAAGATACCACGGCGCGAGGCCCCGCCTTGGCGGTAAGGTGGTGCTCATGACGTCGCATGCCCGCTCGGTGACCCGGTCCTCGACCGCCCTCGTGCTGGTGCTCTGGCTCGCCCTCGCGTCGATCGGAACGGCGCTCGCGCAGCCCACGAGCGCCCCTCGCATCGGCGTGGCACCCACCTCGGCGCTGGTCGGCGAGAGCGTCCGAGTGGAGGCCGACCGCCTCACACCCGGCGCTCGCTACGTGCTCGAGGCGGTGGCGCCTTCGGGCGAGGTCGAGCGCCAAGGAGCCGACGCCGGAAGCGACGGCGTCCTCGCGTTCGACGTCACCTTGCGCGAGCCCGGCATGACGGAGTTGCGCTTACAAGGACCCGACGTCGAGGCCACGCTGCGCGCGCGCGGCACTGCGGCACCAGCCCCCGACCCCGCCGCGCCTGCGCCCGACGCGCCCGCCGAGCCGGCCCCGGAGCCTGAGCCCCCCGTCGAGCCCGAGCCCGCTCCCGAACCCACACCCGAGCCCGAGCCCACACCCACGCCTACACCCGAGCCCGAGGCACCGGCAGAGACGCCCGTGGGCGAGGCCACGCTCACGCTCGACGACGGCACGGCGGTCCTCACCGAGGCCGACGGCACCGTGCGCTGGCGCTTCTCGCGTCCGAGCGACAGCGGCGACACGCGTGCGGCCATCGTCCACCTCGTTCGTGCGTGGGTCGCCCACGGTCACACCGTGCTCGAACTCGACCTCGAGGACGGCTACGTGCGTAGCCGCACCGCCGTGTCCGGCCCCATCGAGACGCTCGAACCGCTCGGGACCGGCGTGCGCGCCGTGGCCGCGATCGAGGTCGCTGGCGGCACCGCCCTGATTGAGCACCGCGTCGAGAATGGGCACGCCAGCCCACTGCCTGTGTTCGACCCCCGCAGCCCGCTGCTCGGCTGGTGGCGAGCCGAAGCCGATGTCGCCGACCCCAGCGCCGCGGCCCGCCGCGATCCCACCAACCCGCACCTGCACGTGCAGATCGCCAGCGCGAGCGAGGATGAGGCAGAGCGCGCTGCGGCGCTCGAGGCGGCGCTCGTGGCGGGCGGACCGTTCTTCGAGCGCGCCTTCGTCGCACGCGCAGCGCTCGCACTGGGGTTCCCCGACATCGCCGACGAGGCGCTCGAAGGGGCCCTGGCGGACTTCGAGTCGCGTGGCTACGACCCGGCGCTCCTCACCGACGCCGACGTGCACGATCGATACGGCTTCGCGCTCAGGCCGCTCTTGCGTGCGTTGCAGGCCGGCGACCTCGTCGCCGCGGACCTCTGGGCCGCCTGGTTGCCGCGCACGGCCGGCACCGGCATGCCTGGTGCCGCCGGCGCCCTGCGCGAGTACGCCGACCTCCTCCGGCAAGGCGGCGACGCCGAGGGTGCGGCTGTCGCGCGCGAGCGCGCGGCCGCGCTCGGCGCCACCAGCGCTCGGCAGGTGCTCAGCAAAGCCGCCGTCAACCTCGGGCGCGGCGGCTGGTACGCCGCGTCGGCGCTCGTGGCCGCCGCGGTCATGTTGCACCTGACGCTGCTGGCCAAGTACTGGCGCGTGCAGTCGCTGCTGATCCGCCGTGCCCGCGAGAGCGGCCGGCGCGCCGGCGGCGCCTGGCGCCTGCGGGTGATGCGCCACTACGGCACCACCGAGAAGCTCGCCCTCGTGCTGCTGCTGGCCGCCGCGCACGCCGCCGCGGCCCTGGCCGTGTGGACCGAGCGCGGCGACGACGCCGTGCGGGCCGCCGCGACGGGCCACGTCGACGCCGCGTACGTCGCCCCGCTGCTGCAGCCGCTCGATACCGCCAACGTCGGCCAGGCGCGCGTCGTCGCGGCGTATCGCGCTGAGCGCGCGGGCGACGACGCCGAGGCGGCGCGGCTGCTCGAGCGCGCCGTGCTCGACGGCGTTCCCGAGGCCGACCTCGCACTGGCGGCGCTGCAGGCGGGTGAACCGATGCCTGCCCCCTCACCCACCACGCTGCGCGCCGCGGTGGCCGGGACGTGGCAGCGCGCGTTGGGCGACTCCTACCGCGATCCGTTCGGGTACCTGGGCGCTGCGAGCGCGCCCGCCCGACTCGGCGGCTGGGTGGCACCGGCACTGCTCGCGGCGTTCCTGGCGGTCTTCGCGGTGCACGTGTTGGCGCTGTTCGTGCCGCGCCCACGGCTCGCCCGGAACGCGCCGCGCACGCCGCTCTACCACCTGCTCGCGCTGCTCGTCCCCGGTGCCGGCGCGGCGGACGAGTTGTGGGGCATCCTGCTGCTGGTGCCCTGGGCGGTGTTCGGGATCGACGCCCTGGTGCAGTTCGGCTGGGCCGCCAGCCCGCTCGGCATCCCCCTGGTCACGGGATCGTGGATCTTGGTCGCGCTGTACGCCATCAACCTCGTGGCGTGGGGCATCGAGTTCGCGTCGTACCTCAGGCGCATGCGTGATCTCCGGCACGAAGATCCCGACCTCGCGGCCGAGTACCGCATGAAGCCCCTGCGCAACCCGGCCTGAGCGCCCGTGCAGGCGCGCGGCTACGCGTTGGTCGCCGTCGCGGCGGTGTTGTGGGCGCTGATCGGGCTGTTCTCACGTGCCGTCCTGGACGAGGGGGTGGCGCCGCTCGAGATCGCGTTCTGGCGCGCCACGCTGGCGGGCGGCGCCTTCGCGCTGCACGCGGCGTTGGTCGGTCGCTTGCGACTGCGCGCCACACGCGACCTGGCGAGCATGTCGGCCTTCGCGTTGGTTGGGGTCACGCTCTTCTACGCCGCACTCGTGCTCGCGATCGAGACGGGCGGCATCTCCCTCGCCTTCGTCCTGCTCTACACCGCGCCAGCGTTCGTGACGCTGCTCGCCTGGCCGCTGCTGGGCGAACGCCTGACGCGGACGAAACTGGCCTTGGTGGCCCTCGCCATGCTCGGCGTGGTGCTCGTGGCGTTCGCCGGCGGCTCCGCGAACGGCGTTCGCGTCTCCCCCGCCTCGCTCGGCTGGGGCCTCACGGCGGGCGCATCGTACGCGGCGTACTACCTGTTCGGGAAATGGGTGCTGGCGCGCTACGCGCCGGTCACGATCTTCGCCATCGTGCTCCCGATCGGCGCGCTCGGGCTCCTGCCGTTCGTCACGTTCGTGCCCAAGAGCCCGCTGGCGTGGTCGTTGCTCGTCGCCCTGTCGCTGGTGTCGACGTACCTGGCGTACCTCGTCTACTACACGGGCCTGCGCGCGGTCGAGGCGTCGCGTGCGGTGCTGGTCGCGACGATCGAACCGGTCGTGGCCGCCGCGCTCGCGGCGGCCGTGTTCGGCGAACGCCTCGGGGCGCTCGGCGTGGGGGGTGCTGGGCTGATCCTCGTCGCCGCCGCGCTCGCCTCGGTCCGGCGCAGACCGCGCCGCGGTGCCGGCCCGGCCGCCAGTAGGCCGCCCCCGCCGACGACCGGCAGCGAGCGTGGGTGACGTGGCGTACTCGGGCGCTGCGCATCTTGACCGCCACCCCAGGCGGTGCTACGTTGGTTCGGTATTCGGGCGCACTGCATATCGTTGCAGCGCCTCCGCCCAGCAACCGATGCCCATCCCAGCGAACAGACCCCAGCGACGCGCACGACGCCGGTAAGACGCTCCCCCCGGAGCGTTCCACCCGCCGTGCCCGCATCGCCGGGGTCTGTTCGTTGACGTCTCGGAGGACACCATGCCCAGCCACAAGAAGGTCGACAAGGTCGTGCTCGCCTACAGCGGTGGTCTCGACACCTCCGTGATCCTGCACTGGATCAAGGCCACCTACGGCGCCGAGGTGGTCGCCTTCACCGCCGACATCGGCCAGGGCGAGGAGGTCGACGTGGCGCGCAGCAAGGCGCTCGCCACCGGCGCCTCGGCCGCGTACGCGGTCGATCTGCAGCGCGAGTTCGTGGAGGACTTCGTGTTCCCGGTCCTCCGCGCCGGCGCCGTGTACGAGTCGTACTACCTGCTCGGCACGTCGTTCGCACGGCCCCTCATCGCCAAGCACATGGTCGACGTCGCCGAGCGCGAAGGCGCCGACGCGGTCGCGCACGGCGCCACCGGCAAGGGCAACGACCAGGTGCGCTTCGAACTCGCCAGCTACGGCCTGAAGCCCGACATCAAGGTCATCGCGCCGTGGCGTGAGTGGGACCTCAAGGGTCGCGAGGACTGCATCGCCTACGCCGAGCGCTACGGCATCCCCACCGGGATCACCAAGGAGAAGCCCTACTCCATGGACGCCAACCTCTATCACATCAGCTACGAGGGCGGGGTCCTGGAGGACCCTTGGAACGAACCGCCCCAGGGCATGTGGCGCCTGACCACCGATCCCGAGGCCGCACCCGACACCCCGCGCGTCGTCGAGATCGCCTTCGAGCAGGGCAACCCGGTCGCCATCGACGGCGAGCGCCTCGACCCGGTCGCGCTGCTGACCGCCGCCAACCGCATCGCCGGCGAGCACGGCGTCGGACGCGTCGACCTCGTCGAGAACCGCTTCGTCGGCATGAAGTCGCGCGGCTGTTACGAGACGCCCGGTGGCACGCTGCTCTTCCACGGCCACAAGGCGATCGAGCAGCTCACCCTCGACCGCCAGGTGATGAAGCTCCGCGACGACCTCGTCCCGCGCTACGCCCACGCCGTGTACGACGGCTTCTGGTACGCGCCCGAGCGCGAGGTGCTGCAGCGCACCTTCGACGACATCCAGCGCCCCGTCACCGGCGTCGCCCGGTTGAAGCTCTACAAGGGCTCCGTTACGATCCTCGGCCGCAGCAGTCCCAACAGCCTCTACCGTCAGGACGTCGTGACCTTCGAGGCCGACGACGTGTACCACCAGGCCGACGCCGACGGCTTCATCAAGCTCAACGCGCTCAGGCTGCGCATCGCCGCACAACTCGCGGCTTCGTCGCCGGACGGCGACTGAGCCGCGCATGACCGACACCCCCTTCCCCGCCCCGGTGCTCGGCCGCCCCGGGCAGGCCTACGAGGCGTCCCGCTTGCGTTGGGCGGGGCTCCGTGACGCCAAGCGCCTGGCCGCGCTGCGAGCGTTGGCGTACCCGGACACGGCCGCCGACGATCACACCGTGCGCACCGGGCTCGAGCACGGCGGGGCGCTGCTCCTCGAGGACCGCGCCGGCGACCTCCTCGCCGCCCTGTGCTGGCGCGATCACAAGGACGGCTGGGAGGTCGAGCGCGTCGCGACCCTGCCCGCGCACCGGGGCCAGGGCTACGGCCGCTGGCTCATGACCCGCGTCGAGGCCGCCGCCATCCGCGCCAACGTCCCCACCCTGACGCTGCCGCTCCCGCTCGACACCACCCGCGAGCAGCTCGCCTACTACGCCCGCATGGGCTACACCGAGGCCGCCCGCGACGACACGAGCATCACGCTGCACAAGCGCGTCGGCGGCACCTGGCAGACGAAGGTGCCCGGCAGCAGCGGTGGCCGCCTCGGGGCGCCGACGTGAGCGCTCCGAAGACGACGCAGCCGTCGACGCAACAGGCGCCGGACAGGCAGGGCGGTCAGGGCATGTGGGGCGGGCGCTTCGCCGAAGCCACCGACGCCTTGGTGCAGGCCTTCAACGCCTCGATCGACGTCGACGCCGCCATGGCGCTCGAGGACATCGAGGGCTCGATCGCCCACGCCACCATGCTGGGCGAGCAGGGCATCGTCACCCCGGCCGAGGCGGACGCCCTCGTGGCCGGGTTGCGCGACCTCGCCCGCGCCGTCGAGGCCGGCGACGTCGCCTGGGACGTCGCCCTCGAAGACGTCCACATGAACCTCGAGCGCCGACTCACCGACGCCGTCGGCCCCGTCGGCGGCAAGCTCCACACCGCCCGCTCCCGCAACGACCAGGTCGCTACCGACTTCCGCCTGGCGCTGCGGGCACGCACGCGTCGCATCCTGGTCCTGCTGCGCGAGACGCGCACCGTGCTCGTCGACCTGGCCGAACGCCACATCGACGTGGTCCTGCCCGGCTATACCCACCTCCAGGTCGCCCAACCCGTGCGCCTCTCGCATCACCTGCTCGCCTACTGTGAAATGTTCGCGCGCGACGAGGGTCGTTTCCGCGACGCCCTCGCGCGCCTCGACGCGGCCTGTCCGCTCGGTGCCGGCGCCCTCGCGGGCACCGGCTTCCCCATCGATCGGCACCGCACCGCCGCGCTGCTCGGGTTCGAGGCGCCGGCCGCAAACTCGCTCGACGCCGTCTCGGACCGCGACTTCGCCCTCGAGTTCCTGGCCGGCGCGTCGATCGCCATGATGCACCTGTCGCGCATGTCCGAGGAGCTCATCCTGTGGTCGTCCCAGGAGTTCGGCTTCGTCGTGCTGCCCGACTCGCACACCACCGGCAGCTCGATCATGCCGCAGAAGAAGAACCCCGACGTCAGTGAGCTGATCCGCGGCAAGACCGGCCGCGTGTACGGCGCCCTGATGGGCCTCCTGACCGTCATGAAGGGCCTGCCGCTGGCCTACAACAAGGACATGCAGGAAGACAAGGAAGGCGCCTTCGACGCCGCCGACACGCTCGCCGTATGCCTGCGCCTGACGGCCGACATGCTCCCGCGCATGGAGGTGCGCGCCGAGCGCACGAGGCACGCCGCCGGGCGCGCGTTCAGCAACGCCACCGACCTCGCCGACTACCTCGCGCGCAAGGGCCTCCCCTTCCGCGAAGCGCACGAGGCCGTCGGCCGCCTGGTCGCGATCGCGCTGGGGCGCGGCGTCGACCTGCAAGACCTCGAGTTGGACACGCTGCGCGGCGTGTCGGAGCGCTTCGATGACGACGTCTACGCCGCACTCGACGTCGAGGCGGTCGTCGACGCCCGCGACAGCTACGGTGGCACCGCCCGCCGCCGCGTGGTCGAACAGATCGCCCTCGCGCGCGCCGAGTTCGCCGTCGGGGACGCGCCGTGACCGTCGTCCCCGACCCGACCCGCGACGCCGCGCCCCCCGCCGGCAGCGTCAGCGTTCGACCGGCCACCGCCGCCGACGTGCCGCTGATCTTCGAGAACATCGGCTACTGGGCCGGCCAGGGCAAGATGCTGGTGCGCCCGATGCCCAACATCTTCGAGAACCTGCGCGACTTCTTCGTCGCCGAGGTCGCGACCGACGACGGTCCCGTGTTCGCCGGCAACGGTGCGCTGCACATCCTGTGGGGCGACATCGCCGAGGTCCGCGGGCTCGCCGTCGCGCCCGACGTCACCGCCCGCGGGGTCGGCCGAGCGCTCGTCGCCGCCTTCGAGGCCGAGGCCCGACGCATCGGCATCCCCGTCCTGTTCGCGTGGACGTACTCGGTCGGCTTCTTCGAGAAGTGCGGCTTCACCCTCATCGACAAGACCCGCGAACTCCACCCACGCGTTTGGTCCGAGTGCCTGCGCTGCCCGTTCTTCGTCGGGTGCAACGAGAACGGACTCGTCAAGCGGCTCGAGGGCGTGCCGATGCCGGCGAACCTGCCCGAGCCGCCGCAGGCGCAGGTGCCGCCGGGGATCCGCTGAGTGGGTGGGTCGAGCGTGCTCGGGGGGCTAGGGACTCGTCCACGCCCCCCGAGCACGCTCGACCCACCCTCGCCACGATCGCCCGCTGGCGCCTGGGCTGGCGCTCGGCGGCACCTCCGGCGCGCCGCCGTGGCGTCGTGTGTTCCTCAGAACGTGACGGGCAGGCGCTCGAGGCCGCGGAAGGCGATGCCGGGGCGCCAGACCGGTTCGCTCTCGGCGAGCGCGAGCCGCGGCGCGTGATCGAGCAGGGCCCGGAACGCGATGCTCGCCTCGAGCCGTGCCAGCGGCGCCCCGAGGCAGAAGTGGATGCCCAGCCCGAACGCGCTGTGGCGCCCGACGTGGCGCGTGACGTCGAGCCGGTCGGGGTGCTCGAACACGGCAGGGTCGCGGTTCGCCGCGCCGAGCATGAAGCCGACGCTCGCCAGCGCCGGGATCGCCTGGTCGGCGATCGTCACGTCCTCGCTCGCGAAGCGGAAGGTCGCCTGGATCGGGCTGTCGAAGCGCAGCAGCTCCTCGACCGCGTTCTCGACCAGCGCCCTGTCCTCCTTCAGCAGCCGCAGTTGCTCGGGGTGCCGCAGGAGCGCCAGGGTGCCGTTGCCGATCAGGTTCGTGGTCGTCTCGTGCCCGGCGACGAGGAGCAGTACCAGCGTCGCCACCAGCTCGTCGTCGTCCAAGCGCTGGTCGTCGTCGCGCGAGGCGATGAGCGCGCTGATGAGGTCGTCGCGCGGCTCGCGCGTGCGCTCGGCGATGAAGTCCTCCAGGAAGGCCTTGATCTCCCGCGCCGCGTCGCTCGCGGGCCCGTACGAGTCGGTGCTCGAACGCATGTCGATGGCGGCGCCGATGGCCGCCGACCAGCGGCGCAGCGCGTCGCGCTCGCTCGGGTCGATGCCGATCAGGTCGGCGATGACGAAGACCGGGAGCGGGTAGGCGTACTCGGCGATGA
>PWQI01000105.1 GCA_003556805.1 Trueperaceae bacterium
CCCCTAGCGCTGAACGAGCCGCCTCCGGAGCCCCGCGACCGCGCTCGCAGGCGTCGTCAACACGGGGGCGTCGACGCGCCGTCGCACCAGCGGGGCGGCTCGCGCCATCGAGAACTGCGCCAACGCCACCGCGCCGGCGCCGCATGCATGCTCGGCCGCGGCGTCGGCGATCAGCGCGTCGTGGGCCTCGACTGCGCCGCTCGACAGTGCGGCGAGGGCCTCGGCCACGAAGATCGGTCGGACGCGCAGCCGCCGTCCGGCCGCTGCCGCTGCGGCCTCGGCTTCCGGCACCATCGACGCCAGCGTCGGCGCGAACGTCGCCAGCAGCACGACGTCGCCGTCGCTGCGCACGGCCTCGTCGAGCATGGCCTCGTTCGGCTTCATGACGGGTACCGCGACGGCCGCGCGGGCAGCCTCGATCGCGCCACCGAACGCGGAGCACGTGAACAGCACGGCATCGGCTCCCGCCCCGGCCGCGTAGCGCGCGAGCTGCACGAAGCGCTCCTCGATCGCGGCGTCGACGCGACCCGCGCGCTCGAGGTCGCGGGGCAGGGCGTCGTCGAGCAGGTGCTGCAGGGCGGCGCCGGGCCAGACCTCGGCGAAGGCGGCCTCGATCGGCGCCATCGAGGCGCGGAGCGCGTGCACGAGGGCGATGCGGTGGGCCATGCAGGAGCATAGCCCCGAGCGTCGCGCAGCGGCATCGCGTAGCATGGCGCGCGACCCCGCGGCCGTCCGCGGCGTGTGGGTGCCGGATCGGAGGCAGGATGGGATTCTTCAGCCGCTGGCTCTCAGGTGATCGAGGGACGCGCGTGGACGATGCCGAGGCCGCGCTGGCCGCGCTCGAGGCCGTCCGTACGCAGGCAGACCACGACCCCCGGGGCGCCGCCAAGCGCCTGCGCGCCGCCGGGCGCCGCCATCACACCCTGTTCGACCTGCGCGGTCCGCACCACGACCTCTACCGGACCGCGTACGAGGCGCTGCACGGAGCGATCCCGACCGCTTCGGACGGTGTCCACGTGACCACGTGGGAGTCGTTGGGCGAGGAGCCGAGCCTGCGCCTCCTGATGATGCAGCTCGACTCGGTGCGCGCGTCGCGCCTCGTCGTCCTGAGCGACGACCCGCGTGGCGCGACCGCGCCGGCCGGACAGCTCGAGGCGCTGGCGTTGCTCGACGCCGATCCGAGCGTGGCGCTCGTCGTGGCGGGCGACCTCGACCTCGTGGTGCGCGCGTCGTTCCTCGAGGGGTTGAGCGTCCCCGCGCACCTGCTCGACGTCTCGGAGGTCATGGTCGAGCTCGCCGACCTCGCGGTCGCGTCGGGCTTGCAGGCCCGTTCAGTCCCTGCGTGACGACCCCGCCGTCGCGCTGACGTCGTCCAGGGCGAACTCGCGCACGCCGGTGCGGACGATCCGCATCCGGGCCTCGCACGCCGGGTCGGGGCACATCACCTCGTCGTCGTGGTTGATCCAGTCGTGCTCGTCGCTGAAGCGCTGTTTGGCGGGCAGCAGGGGCAGGACGGCGGCCAGGGCGTACATGCTGAAGGTCCCGCCCGCCGGGATGCTGAGACGCTCGCCCGAGACCTCGAAGCAGTCGCCCACGGCGTGGTTGCAGATGCCCTCGAGCCCCGCCTTGACCGCGACGATCTCGACGCGCAGGTCGTAGAGCCGAAAGGTGCGCTCGCCGGCGCCACTGGCGCTCACGCCGGCGCCTCGTTCAGGCCGTACTTCATGATCCGCCCATGCCGGCCGGCGCGGTCGCGCTCGAGCGCGTACACGGGGCCGGGAACCTCGGGGAACTTCGACCGAACCGCCTCGAGCCGCGCTACCTGGTCGTCCGACAGGGCGACGGCGTCGCGCAACGCGCAGAGCGCCTGGACGTGCCGGGTCGAGCGGATCCCGACGATGCACGCCCGGACCCCAGGCTGCCCGAGGCACCATGCGCTCGCCACCTGCGCGACGTCTGCGCCGACCTCGTCGGCCACCGCGCGGAGCGTGACGAGCAGGGACTGGAGGCCGTCCCAGCCACCGGCCTCCTCGACGATGAGCCGGTACTTCGTCAGTGAGCGGTTCTCATGCACGTCACCCACGTCGGGTCGGCCGAGGTAACGGTCCGAGAGCAGGCCGCCGGCGACGCTGCCGTAGCACAGCAGGTCGATCTCGTTCGCCGCTGCGATCGGCGTCAGGTCGGCGGCCGGGCGGCGGTCGAGGATGGAGTACTGGGTCTGCACCGACGCGATCGAGAAGCCGGCGGCCGTGACCTCGCGCAGCCGCCGCCCAGCGACGTTGGTCAGGCCGATCGCGCGCACCGCACCACCCTCCTGCAGCGTCCGCAGCGTCGCCAGGACGTCGAGCTGTCCGGCGACGGCGTCGTCCCACCAGTGGAGCTGGACCAGGTCGAGCGTGTCGCGGCCGAGGCGCTCGCGTGAGCGATCGACGGCGCGCTCGACGTCGGACGGCTGCAGCGTCGCGAGGTCTGCGAGGTCCGGCACGTACTTGGTGTGCACGCGCAAGTCGTCGGGTCCGAGCGCGTGGGCGCGCGCGAACGCACCGATGCTGGCCTCGACGCCGGTGTAGATGTCGGCGCAATCGAACACCCGGAAGCCCGCCGCGTAGTGCGCCTCGAGCACGGCCATGGCGTCCTCGACATCGCGCCCGTGCCCGCGGGCGAGTTGCCAGCAGCCGAGGATCACGCGGTCGACGTACGTGAGCGACATGCGCCCGAGCATACCCGCCGCGAACCCGGGCAACGACGTGCGACGGCGCACGGGCGCGCCCAGGGTGCGGCGTGGGTCAGGTCGCGCTTCTCGGCATGGCGGCGTCCTGATCGAGCAGCCAACCCGGCAGCGACAGCGCGGCCTCCATCGCCAGGCCGACACCGCCCATCGTGACCGCCTCGGGTCCGAAGCTCGAGGCGATGACCCGGCAGCGCGACCGGTACGCACCGAGCGCCTCGTCGGCCAGGGTTCGTTCGACCGCTGGCAGGAGCCACGGGACCACGTGGCTGAGCGCGCCGGCGAGCACGATCACCTCGGGATCGAGCACGTCGACGAGGTCGGCGATGACGCGGCCGAGCAGCGCCCCCGCCTCGTCGAGCACCTCGAGTACGACGGTGTCGCCGTCGGCGGCCGCGGTGCCGATCGCAGCGTACGTGGCTAGATCGCGGCCGCGTTCGGCGAGCCGGGCGGCGAGCGCATCTTCGGCCAGGTACGCCTCGAGGCAGCCGCGGTCGCCGCAGCTACAGCGCCTCCCACCGTCGACGACGCGCGCGTGGCCGATCTCGCCCGCGAACCCGCCGCTGCCGCGGTACAGGCGGCCGCCGAGGTAGAGGGCGCCGCCGATGCCGGAGTGTCCCGCGATCATGACGAAGTCGCGAACATCCCGAGCCGCTCCGAAGAGCGTCTCGGCCAGCGCCGCGGCAGACGTGTCGTTGTCGACCGCGACCGGGACCGACCAGCGCTCGGCGAGTCGCTCCTGGAGCGGAACGTGACGCCACCCGAGGTTCGGTCCGTAGGCGACGCGACCGCTGAGCGACATCAGCGCAGGCACCCCGACACCGACCGCCCGCACCTGGTCCCAGCCGACGCCGATCTCGCCGAGGGCGGCCTCGACGCCACCCGCGAGGGTCTCGAGGGCGTCGTCCACCGTGGGTCCGGCGCTGCCCTGCCAGGTCGCTCGCGGTTCGCCGACGAGCGTCGTGACCAACACCCGGACGGTGCCCGGCTCGAGGCGGGCACCGACGAGGACGCCGACGGAGGCGTCGATCGCGAGTTGCGTTGGCGGTCTGCCGGCGCGGCCACGACTCGGCTGACGCGTCGTGGTCACCAAGCCCTCGTCGCGCAGGTGGCGCGCCACGGCCGACACCGTGGCCGGATCGAGTCCCGTGGACCGGACCAGTTCCGTCTGGCTGGCGGGGCCGCCGACGCGCAACGCATGGAACACCCGCGCCACGTTGAGACGCCTGATCAGCGCCGGGTTCAGTCGCTGCATCGACCCCAACACACACCACTCCCATCACCCGGCTCGGCGGTGGTCTGATGCGTGACCGAGCGGGATGTCCCTTGACGACCCTCGAGTCAGTTGGTACTTTATCACATTACGTTAGAGACACGATGAAACCCACGAGCGTTCGCGCGGAGGGCGAGACGTGACCGACACCGACACCATGACGGCGCAGCCACCCGCCAGCAGCCCAGTGCTGCTCCAGGGTCGCGGCCTGTCGATGGCGTTCGGTCCCGTCGAGGTCCTACACGCAGTCGACATCGACGTCAACCCGGGCGAGGTCCACGCCGTCCTGGGCGAGAACGGCGCCGGCAAGTCGACGCTCCTCAAGCTGATCGGCGGCTTCCACGCGCCGACGGCCGGCCAGATCGTGATGGCCGGCACCCCGCGCACCTTCCGCGACTCGATCGAGGCGGAGGCCGCCGGGATCGTGATGATCCACCAGGAGCTCAGCCTCGTACCCGACCTCACCGTCGAGGAGAACGTCTTCCTCGGCCACGAGCACCATCGCTTCGGGTTCGTCGACACCCGCGCCCAGAGACGCGCCACGCGGGAGCTGCTGGCCACACTGAAGACGTCGATCGACGTCACTCGACGCGTACGCCAGCTCTCGGTGTCCCAGGCCCAGATGGTCGAGATCGCCAAGGCCGTCTCACGCGACGTCCGCGTGCTCTGCATGGACGAGCCCACCGACGTGCTCACCGGCCGCGAGACCGAGGTGCTGTTCGAGCTCGTGCGCCGCCTCACGGCCGATGGCGTCGCGATCCTCTACGTCTCGCACAAGCTCGACGAGATCAAGACGATCGCCGACCGCGTGACCATCCTGCGCGACGGCGACAAGATCGGTACCTTCGACATCACCGACCTGACGCCCGCCGACATGGCGCGGCGCATGGTCGGCCGCGACGTCTCCGACATGTACCCCGAGCGCCAGAGCGTCCCAGAGGACGCCAGCGTCGCGCTCTCACTCGAAGGCGTCACGGTGCCGGGCTACGCCGAGGACGTCACGCTCTCCCTGCGGCGTGGCGAGGTCCTCGGCGTGGCCGGGCTCGTGGGCGCGGGCCGCACGGAGCTCTTCGAGGGCGTGATCGCACTGCGGCCGAAGCAGGGCGAGGTCCACAAGGACGGTCGCGCCGTCCACTGGCGGCACCCCGAGGACGCCAAGCGCGACGGCGTCGCGTACCTCACCGAGGACCGCAAGGGCAAGGGCCTGTTGCTGACCAAAGGCCTGCGCGAGAACCTCACGCTCGCCGCGCTCGAGCGGTTCGCCCGCCCGTTCACCGACGTGCGCAAGGAACGAGCGGCGCTCACCGATGCCGTGCGCGAGTTCGACGTCCGCGTCGCGAGCCTCGACGTTCCGGCCGGCGCCCTCTCGGGGGGCAACCAGCAGAAGCTCGTGCTCGCCAGGCTCATGCTCACCGAACCCGACGTGGTGATCCTCGACGAGCCGACACGCGGCATCGACGTGGGTACCAAGCGGCAGATCTACTTCTACGTCGCCGAACTCATCGCCAAGGGCACCGCCGTAGTGCTGATCTCGAGCGAACTGCAAGAGCTGCTGGGCCTCGCCCACCGCGTGGTGGTCATGCAGGACGGCACCGTGACCGGCATCGTCACAGGCGACGACATCAACGAGGAGACGATCATGGCCTACGCGACCGGCCTGCGGCGCGACACCATATCCACCCCGAACCGACTGGAGGCCGGCGATGGCGCGCGCTGAAGGGGCGCCGCGTCCGGTCTGGCGCGAACAGCTCGCTCGCGTACCGTGGCAGCAGCTGACCCCGCTGCTCGGGCTGGTGTTCCTGCTGGTGATCGGCTCGATGCTGCACCCGGCGTTCCTGTCGCAGACCAACCTGTTCAACGTGCTCACGCGCTCGGCCTTCATCGGCATCATCGCTGTCGGCGGCACCTTCGTGATCATCGCCGGCGGCATCGACCTCTCGGTCGGCTCCATGGCGGCCTTCCTGGCCGGCGCGATGATCCTGCTGATGAACGTGCTCGCCGGGAACGACATGGCGCCGCTGACGATCGTGCTGCTCGGCGTCGGCATGGTGCTGGTGGCCGGGCTGCTGGCCGGCGCCACCAACGGCCTGGTGATCACGAGGGGTCGCATCGAGGCGTTCATCGTCACCCTCGGCACGCTCGGGATCTTCAGGTCGCTCGTCACCTACCTCGCCGACGGCGGCACCATCTCGCTCAACTTCCAGGTCCGCGCCGTGTACCGCCCGGTCTTCTTCGACAGCTTCCTCGGGATCCCCATCCCGGTGTGGGTGTTCGCCATCGTCGCCATCCTGGTCGCCATCTTGCTGCATCGCACCCGCTTCGGTCGCTACGTACGGGCGATCGGCTCGAACCAAGAGGTCGCCCGCTACGCCTCGGTCCGAGTCGAGCGGATCCGCACCCTCACCTACGTCATCCAAGGCGTTTGCGTCGCCATCGCCGTCATCCTCTACGTGCCGCGTCTCGGCTCGGCCTCGGGCTCGACCGGCATCCTCTGGGAACTCGAGGCCATCGCCGCCGTCATCATCGGCGGCACCGCCCTCAAGGGCGGTTACGGCCACATCTGGGGCACGGTCGTCGGAGCGATCATGCTCTCGCTCATCGGCAACGTCCTCAACCTCACCACCGCCATCAGCGAGTACCTGAACGGCGCCGTCCAAGGTCTCATCATCATCGCGGCCGTGTTCCTCCAACGCGGCCGCAGCGGCCGATGAGGGTCGCACCCCGAGAGGAGGTGGTCACCTGAGCGAGCCCAGCGACCACGCCGACCCACGCAACCCCTTTCCAACGGAGGAACCATGCCCCGCATGACCCGCATCCTGTTCGCAACCATCGCCCTCGCACTGGGCTTCGCGCTCGCCCAGACCACCGTCATCGGCGTCTCCATCCCAGCCGCCACGCACGGCTGGACCGGCGGCGTCAACTGGTGGGCCGCAGAGACCCAGGCCCGCCTCGAGGCCGCCTACCCGAACCTCCAGATCATCATCAACACCGCCGGCAGCGCGGCCGAGCAGGCCGACGACCTCGAAGACCTGATCGCCATCCACCAGATCGATGCGCTCGTCATCCTCCCCTTCGAGTCCGATCCGCTCACCGAGCCCGTCGCCAGCGTCAAGGACCGTGGCGTCTTCGTGACCGTGGTCGACCGCGGCCTGGCACGTGAGGGCATCGAGGACATCTACGTCGCCGGCGACAACCACGCCATGGGACGCGTCTCGGGCGAGTTCATCTCCGAGATGCTCGGCGGCGAAGGCAAGATCGTCGTGCTGCGCGGTATCCCCACCGTCATCGACAACCAGCGCGTCGAAGCCTTCATGGAGGTCATCGCCGACACCAACATCGAGGTGCTCGACAGCCGCCACGCCAACTGGAACCGCGACGACGGCTTCGAGGTCATGCAGGACTTCCTGACCCGCTTCCCCGAGATCGACGCGGTGTGGGCGCAGGACGACGACATCGCCATCGGCGTCATCGAGGCGCTGGCGCAGGCCGGCCGCACCGAAGAGATGTTCGTCCTCGGCGGCGCTGGCATGAAAGAGATGATCGCCCGCGTCATGGAAGGCGACCGTCTGGTCCCCGCCAACGTCTTGTACCCGCCGGCGATGATCGCCACCGCGATGGAAGTCACCGCGCTGCGCTTCGTCAGCAACGTCCCGACGCTCGGCACCTACATCCTCGACAGCCCGCTCATCACGCCCGAGAACGCAGCCGACTACTACTTCCCCGACAGCCCCTTCTGAGCCTCGACGACGTATCCCTGGGGCGGCACCACCTGCCGCCCCACACCTGAACCGATCTCGACCGCTCCCGCCCGCCCGACCCGTAGCGCCCAGTGCGCAGCACGCGGGCCGGAGCGGGCGGCCACCGGAGGCACCATGCCACGACCCGTCACACTCTTCACCGGCCAATGGGCCGACCTTCCCCTGAGCGAACTCGCGCCGCTCGCCCGCGAGATGGGCTACGACGGCCTCGAACTCGCCTGTTGGGGCGACCACCTCGACGTCCGCCGCGCCGCCGACGACCCCGCGTACGCCCAGGGGCGCAAGGACCTCCTGGCCGAGCACGGCCTCGAACTCTTCGCGATCTCGAACCACCTCGCCGGCCAGGCGGTCTGCGACAACATCGACGAGCGCCACAAGGCGATCCTGCCCGAGCACGTGTGGGGCGACGGCGACCCCGAAGGCGTGCGCCAGCGGGCAGCCGAGGAGATGATCGTCACCGGCAAGGCCGCCGCCGCGCTCGGCCTGCAGGTCGTCAACGGCTTCACCGGATCGTCGATCTGGCACGCCCTGTACGCCTTCCCCCCCACGACGCAGGCCTACTGGGACGCCGGCTTCGAAGACTTCGGCCGCCGCTTCACCCCCATCCTCGACGCCTATGCCGAGCTGAACGTGCGCTTCGGCCTCGAGGTGCACCCCACCGAGATCGCCTTCGACATCGCCAGCGCCGAGCGCGCGATCGAGGCCGTCAACGGTCATCCCGCCTTCGGGTTCAACTACGACCCGTCGCACCTCGGGTACCAGGGCGTGGACTACGTCGCCTTCATCCGCCGCTTCCGTGACCGCATCGTCCACGTGCACATGAAGGACGCCTGGTGGGGACGCGGCGACGGCACGGCCGGCGTGTTCGGCGGCCACACCGACTTCGGCGACGCGCGTCGCTACTGGGACTTCCGCAGCGTCGGCCGCGGCGACGTCGACTTCGAGGAGATCATCGTCGCGCTCAACGACATCGACTACCAAGGCCCACTGTCGGTGGAGTGGGAGGACGTCCGCATGGACCGGGTCCACGGCGGCGCCGAGTCGGCGGCGTTCTGCAAGCAGGTCGACTTCGCCCCCTCGGGCGTGGCGTTCGATGCCGCCTTTGCGAAGGATGACGCATGAACCGCCCGCTGCGCTACGGCATGGTGGGCGGCGGTGAGGACGCCTTCATCGGCGCCGTGCACCGCCACGCCATGGCCCTCGACCACCGCTTCGCGTTCACCGCCGGAGCGCTCTCGTCCACGCCCGAGAAGGCGAAGCGCTCCGCGCATGCGCTGCGGTTGCCCAACGACCGCGGCTACGAGAGCTGGCAGGCCATGCTCGAGGGTGAGTTGGCCCTGCCCGAGGACGAGCGCATCGAACTCGTCTCGATCGTCACGCCAAACCACGTCCACTACCCCGTCGCCAAGGCGTTCGCCGAGGCCGGCTTCCACGTGGTCTCCGACAAGCCGCTGGTGCACACCAGCGACCAGGCCAGCGACTTGGAACGCATCGTGCGCGAGCGCGGCATCGTGTTCGGCGTCACCTACAACTACACCGGCTACCCACTGGTGAAGGAGATGCGGCGCCTCGTGCGCGAAGGACGCATCGGCGCGGTACGTAAGGTCGTCGTCGGCTACCACCAGGGCTGGCTCGCCACGAAGCTCGAGGACGAAGGCGCCAAGCAAGCCGAGTGGCGCACCGACCCCGAGCGCTCGGGCGCAGCCGGCGCCATCGGCGACATCGGCTCGCACGCCGAGAACCTCGTCTCCACCGTCACGGGCCTGGAGCTCGAGGCGATCTGCGCCGACCTCACCACCTTCGTCCCGGGTCGCCGTCTCGACGACGACGGCAACCTGCTGCTGCGCTTCCAGGGCGGCGCCAAGGGCGTCCTGATCGCATCGCAGGTGGAGATCGGCCACGAGAACGACCTGGTGCTGCAGGTGTACGGCGAGACCGGCTCGCTGCGCTGGCATCAGGAGAACCCGAACGAGTTGTGGTACGCGCCGCTCGACCAGCCGGTCCAGCTCCTGCGTCGCAGCAACCCCTACCTCGGGCCCGAGGCCGCCGCTGTCACGCGCATCCCCGCCGGGCACCCCGAGGGCTACCTCGAGGCGTTCGCGAACGTGTACGGAGAGATCGCGGCTGCCATCCACCGGCACGCCGCCGGGTCCGGCGCCGACGGCGATTACCCCACCGTCGCAGACGGCGCACGCGGTGTCCGCTTCATCGAGACCACCGTCGCGAGCGCCGCCAGCGATGCGAAGTGGACCCCCTTCCCCAGCGCGAGCGCGTGACGCGAGGAGACCGCATGGACCCCTATACCCCCACCCCGGCCGACCGCTTCACGTTCGGCCTCTGGACCGTCGGCAACCCCGGCCGCGACCCGTTCGGCGAACCCACACGCACTCCGCGCGACCCGACCCACCTGGTCGCCAAGCTCGCAGAGCTCGGTGCGTACGGCGTCAACCTCCACGACCACGACCTGGTGCCCGACGGGACCAGCGCGGCCGAGCGCGACCGCATCGTGGCGACCTTCAAGCGCGCGCTCGCCGACCACGGGCTCGTGGTACCGATGGCGACGACCAACCTGTTCACCGATCCGGTGTTCAAGGACGGCGCCTTCACGAGCGCCGACGCAAGGGTCCGCCACTACGCCATCGCCAAGACGATGCGGTCGATGGACCTCGGCGTCGAACTCGGTGCCAAGACCTACGTCTTCTGGGGCGGCCGCGAAGGCGCCGAGGTCGACGCCGGTGGAAAGCTGATCGACGCCCTGTCGTGGTACCGCGACGCGCTCGACTACCTGTGCGACTACGCCATCAGCCAGGGGTACGACCTGCGCTTCGCGCTCGAGCCGAAACCGAACGAGCCGCGTGGCCACGCCTTCCTTCCCACCGTTGGCAGCGCCCTGGGCTTCATCGCCACGCTGCAGCAGCCCGGCATGGTCGGCGTCAACCCCGAGTTCGCACACGAGACCATGGCCGGCCTGTCGTTCACGCACGCGATCGCGGCCGCGATCGACGCCGGCAAGCTGTTCCACGTCGACCTGAACGACCAGGTGATGGGCCGCTTCGACCAGGACCTGCGCTTCGGCGCCGAGAACCTGAAGACGGCGTTCTTCACCGTCATGCTGCTCGAGCGCCACTACGACGGTCCCCGCCACTTCGACGCGCACGCGCTGCGCACCGAGGACGAGGACGGCGTGTGGGCGTTCGCCGCGGGCTGCATGCGCACCTACAAGATCCTCGCCGCGAAGGTCGCGCGCTTCGACGCCGACCCGGAGATCCAGGCGGCGCTGGCCGCGTACCGGGCCGACGACCCCGAGCTGGCGTGGCCGCCGCGCTTCGCCAGCGAGCACGCCGAGGCCCTCAAGGCGCGCTCGTTCGACCTCCCGGCGCTGCGCACGCGCGGGCCCGGCCTCGAACGGCTCGATCAGCTCACCGTCGAGCTGCTGCTGGGCGAGCGCTGATGGCCGATCTGGTGCTGGGCGTCGACCTCGGCACCTCGGGCGTGGGGGTGGTGGCGCAAGACGCCGCGGGACGCGTCGTCGCGCGCGCCGACCACCCCCTCGACCTGCAGACCCCGCGGCCCGGTTGGACGCAACAGGACCCGGACGCCTGGCGGACGGCCGCGGAGGGCGCGCTCGCCGAGGTCTCCGCTGCTGTGGGCGGCGACCGCGTCGCGGCGATCGCCCTGGCCGGGCAGATGCACGGCATGGTCGCGCGTGACGCCAGCGGGCGCGCGCTCCACCCTGCCCTGCTGTGGAACGACCAGCGCACCGCCGAGGAGGTCGACGAGATCACCCGCCGCGTCGGGCGCGAGCGCCTCGTCGCGCGCACCGGCAACCCGGCGATCACCGGGTTCCAGCTGCCCAAGGTGTTGTGGCTCCGCCGCCACCAGCCGCGGGCCTTCACGGACACGGCGCACATCATGCTGCCGAAGGACGACCTCGGCCTCCACCTGACGGGCGAAGCCGTCGCCGA
>PWQI01000459.1 GCA_003556805.1 Trueperaceae bacterium
GAACCCCAGCGAGCCGTCCGCACGGAACGCTACAAGCTGATCGCCAACCTCGAGGTCGACATCATGAACGTACCGGGCGACGTCCTGCGCAGCCCCATCACGCCTCAGATGATCGACGAGATCGTCCGCGAGCGCCCCCCGCTCGAACTCTACGACTTAGGGCGCGACCCCGGCGAGCGGCACAACCGCATCGACGACCCAGCGCTCGAGCACGTTGCGGCCGAGCTCAAGGCGGCCCTGCTCGCCTGGATGCGTTCGACTGACGATCCAATCCTGCGAGGCCCAATCGCCTCGCCTTATCACCGGGCGGCCATGGCGGCGCTTGGTAGCGGCGAGGCCGCGGAGGACGCGATCCCGTGACCACGGCACCGCCCGGCCTGAGCGCTGCCGGCGTGATCGTCGCGGGGCCGGTCTACTGCGATCTCGTGTTCGCTGGCTTGAGCGGGCTGCCGGCGCTCGGCGAAGAGCGTTTCGCGCAGCGTTTCCTGGTGAGCGCCGGCGGCAGCGCGATCACCGCGATCGCGCTTCGGAGGCTGGGGCGACCCGTGCGCCTAGTTGCGCAGGTCGGCGCCGACCCCCATGGGCGCGTGATCCGGGAGACGCTGGTGCGCGAGGGCCTCGACAGCCGCTGGCTCGCCCAACACGCCGAGGCGGCCACACCCCTGACGGTGGTGCTCTCGACGCCTGCCGACAGGGCCTTCGTCACGTACCTCGACGAGCGTGCGGTCGTAGCAGCGCTCGACGAGGTCCTGGACGATGCCCTGGATGGGCCTCCGGCTCGGCACCTGCATGTGGCCGGTTTCCCCTTGGCGCAACGCCACCCCGACGTGGTGGAGCGCGCGCACACCGCGGGCCTCACCGTTTCGTTCGACCCTGGTTGGGACGAGTCGGCGCTGGCCACGCCTGCCGTGCGGCGGGTCGCCCTCGGGGTCGACATCCTGCTACCGAACCGCCTCGAGGCGTGCCGCTTGCTCGAGGTCGCCGACACCACCTCGGCGCAGAGCGCGCTCGACGCCTTGGCGTCCCAGCGACCAGATGGGATAACGGTGGTCAAGGATGGCGCCGTCGGGGCGCATGGTGCGGCCGGCGGCCAGCGCGCGTTCGCGCCCCCGCCGCGCGTCCAAGCTGTCGACCCCACCGGGGCCGGCGACGTCTTCGATGCCGGCTTCCTCGACGCCTACCTCGAGGGCCACGCCCTCGAGACCTGCCTGAAGCACGGCGCGCGTTGCGGCGCGCTCGCCACCACGGCGTTCGGCGGCGCGACGGCGGCGCCCTACCGCACCGATCTCGAGGAGCGCGCGTGAAGATCGCGATCATCGGTGGAGGCAGCGCATACGCCCCGGGTCTGCTGCAGGCCTTCGCGGCGGACGCCAACGCCTTCCCCGGGGCCGAGCTAGCGCTCATGGACATCGCCGCCGATGAACTCGCCATCGTCCACCGGCTCGGTAGCCGCCTGCTCGAGGGCAGTGGGTTACGCCTGAGCGCGACGACCGATCGCCTCCGGGCCCTCGACGGTGCCGACTTCGTGCTCACCACCTTCCGCGAGGGCGGGCTACGCGCGCGTCACCTCGACGAACGGGTGCCGCTCGCGTTCGGTCTGGTGGGCCAAGAGACGATCGGGCCTGGTGGCTTCTTCTTCGCCATGCGCACGTTGCCGGTGATGCGAGCGATCTGCGACGAGCTCGAGCGCTACGCGCCGCACGCGACCATCGTCAACTACACCAACCCGACGCAGATCGTGGCCGAGGCGGTGACGCGCTTCACACGCGTGCGCTGCGTGTCGATCTGCGACCAGAGCGACGACGATCGCGTCCACCTGGCCGCCGCCCTCGGCCTCTCCCCTACTGCGATCGAGCTCGGGTCCGTCGGGCTCAACCACGCCACCTGGAGTACCACCTGCACCATCGAGGGCGAAGACGGCGTAGCCCGTCTGACGCAGAGCTGCGACCGCCTGCTGGCGTCGGGACACGTCAGCCCACGGGTGAAACGCCAGGTAGCCCTCACGCGCACCTACGAGCGGGTGCCCAACAGCTACCTGCAGTACTACTACGAGCGCGACGCCACCTTCGCCGAGGCCAAGGCCGCGCCGCGCACCAGGGCCGAAGCGATCAGCGACGAACTACCTGGGCTCTACCGGCACTTCGCCGAGCAGGCACTCGCGCCACACGCACGACTCCAGGCCGGCCGCGGCGGCTCGGTGTTCGGCGACTTCGCGGTACGCGTTCTTCGCACGTTGGCGACCGGCGAGCGCACGCGGCTGACCCTCAACGTCCGCAACGGCAGCACACTCCCCGACTTCGACCCTGAGCGGGTGGTCGAGGTGCCGTGCGACCTTCACGAGGGCCGCATCACACCTGTCCCACAAGAACGGTTCCCGCGCGACACCGTTGGGCTCTTGCGGATGCTGGCCGACTACCAGGCGGCCGCCGCGGACGCGATATGGGGGGCCGATCACGTGGCGCTGGATCGGGCGCTGGCCGCCAACCCCTTGGTGCTATCGCTGGCGCTGGCGCGTTCGCTCCTGCGCGCGCGCGCCGATGCTGCACGCCTCGACGGGTACGAGCACCCGCCCTGAGGATCCGCGCTCCCGCACCGGCCATAGCGCGGCGTTGGCCGCGCTCGAACCTCCACCCTCACCCGAGGACATGTGGCCACGCCACGGCCGCTACCGGCACCGTGTCCGGGGGCGTGAGCAACGACACCACCAGGACCACCACCGCAAGGGCCCACACGTAGTAGGCGAACACGCGAAATCGCGCGCGCAGGAGCGTCCTCACCACGACGAGCAGCGACCCGATCCCGACCACCGCCGCCACGAGGAACCCAACGAACAGCGGCCACATCCCGATCAGCAACGGCTCCGGCGCGCGCCACACCTCCACGGCCTGCAACGCCGACGCTGCCAGGATGGTGGGAATCGCCAGGAAGAAGCTGTACTCGCCCGCCC
>PWQI01000329.1 GCA_003556805.1 Trueperaceae bacterium
CCTGGAGGACCCGCATGCACGATCCTCACGCCTCACGACCGCAGCACCTAGGCCAAGCCAGACCGAGACGGCTCCCAGGTTTCCAGCCTGCTCGGCGGCGGTCATGAGCGAGTACCGGCTGCTGGGCAACACCGGCGTCAAGGTCTCCACCCTCTGCCTCGGCACGGCGAACTTCGCTGATCCGACGCCGGAAGACGAAGCGCACCGCATCATCGACGCCGCGATCGACGCCGGCATCAACCTGATCGACACCGGTGACTCGTACGCCAACGGCGAGGCCGAACGCTACGTGGGGAACGCGTTGCGCGCCAACGGGCGCCGCGACGACGTGCTGGTCGCGACGAAGATGCACTTCCCGATGGGTCTGGGGCCGAATCATCGGGACAACTCCTACCTGAACGTGATCCGGGCCTGCGAGGCGTCGCTGCGGCGCCTGCAGGTCGATGCGATCGACCTCTATCAGATCCATCGACCGAGCGAGATCGTCCCAGTGGAGGAGACGCTGCGAGCGCTCGATCATCTCGTGCGTCAAGGCATGGTCCGCTACGTCGGCTGCTCCACGCACCCCGCCTGGAAGGTGATGGAGGCCCTCATGGTCAGCGAGCGGCACGGGTACGTGCGCTACGTGTCCGAGCAGCCGCCCTACAACCTGCTGGACCGGCGCATCGAGAACGAGCTCGTCCCAATGTGCCAGGCGCACGGACTCGCGATCTTCCCTTGGTCGCCGATGGCGATGGGAGTCCTGGCCGGCCGCTACCGCGACGCTGCGCGCCCGCCGCAGGACTCACGTGCCACGCTGCGCGGTGGCATCTACGCAGAGCGTGTGACGCAGCGCGGGATCGACGTCGGTCGCTCCTTCGCCGAGCTCGCTGCCGCGTCGGGGCGTAGCGCAGCGCAGCTCGCGATCGCCTGGGTCAAGAGCCAACCGGGCATCACGGCACCGCTCATCGGTCCACGTTCCGTCGAGCAACTCGAGCACCTCCTGCCCGCGCTCGCCGACACGCTCGACGACGAGGTACTCCAGGCGTGCGACGCGCTGGTGCCCCCCGGCACCGCCGTCGCGGACTTCCACAACTCCGCCGCCTGGATGAAGATGGCGGTGATCGCGTGACCGACCTTGGTTGACGCCGAGGGGGTCAGCACGAAGCGGCCCGGTCGACACCGGCACGCGCAGCCGGATGTGCCCTGCGGCCCCGCGGCACACGTGTGCGCACAACGCCACGGGGCGCAGGAGAGACCATGCGAACCATCCTGGGCAGCGTGGCCGTCATCGATGGCACCGGCCCCTCACCGCCCCACCGGACGACCGTGATGGTCGCCGATCACCGCATGAGCGCGCTCGCCGCCGCTCGCCCGCCAACGCCCGTCACGCCACGGAGGTAAAGCCGCAATGACACGTACCCGCATCCACATGACGTTCGAGAAGGGCGACCGCTTCGACGTCGAGCTCTTCGACGACGAGGCTCCCAAGACCGTCGAGATCATCAAGCAACGGCTCCCGTTCGAGTACACCTTCTTCCAGAGCATCGTCTCCGGCCACGCCCTCGTCTGTCTCCCGCCCGACCTGACGGTGCCGCGCGAGAACCAGCGCGTCGCCGGGATCGATCCTGGCACGCTCACGTTCCTCGTGAAGGACGAGCCGGTCATGGTACCCGACGAGATCTACGTCGCCTACGGCATCTTCATCTCGCGCGGACTCACGGTCGACATGAAGCAGCCCGTCAACGTCTTCGGCCGCGTCGTCGGCGACCTGGACCAACTCAAACGCGCCTGCCGGAGGGTGCACATGGAAGGCGCCGAGACGATCCGGTTCACGAGCGCCGCCTGAGCCGGGAATGGTCACCGCCAGCCCGTTCCAGCCAGCCGCGGCACCTGACCACCGCGACCCGCGCACCCAGCCGGCGCTCGTGGAGGCCCTCGCGCACGTGCGTGCTGGCCTCGGCGGACCCGTCTCCGGCCATGCCGGGGGCCGCGAACTACCTGGCGGCAGCGTGCGGCGCTCCATCAACCCAGCCGTGGCCGGCGAGGTCGTAGGCACGTTCACGGAGGCGACATCCGACGAGGTCGACACAGCGCTCGCCGCAGCCTGGGAAGCGTTCGAGACGTGGCGTTACAGCACCGATCAGCAGCGGGTCGAGCTGCTGCTGCGCATGGCAGAGGGCCTGCGTCGGAACCAGCATGCGCTCGCGGCACTCGTGCTCATCGAAACCGGCAAGACCTGGGACGAAGCGCTCGGCGAGGTGGCGGAGTCCATCGACTTCCTCGAGTACCACGCCCGTCAGCTCGAGCAGGTCCGTGAGCGAGCGTCGACGGCCGTGTACCCGCACCCACGCGAGCGCAACCGCTACCGCTACCTCCCGCTCGGCGCTGGCGTCGCGGTGCCACCCTGGCCCTTCCCCATCGCCCAGTTCGTCGGCATGACGAGCGCCGCGGTCGTCACAGGAAACACCGTCGTCGTCAAGCCGGCGAGCGCCGCCCCGATCACCTCCCGACGGGTGTTCGACATATGGCGCGAGTCGGGTGCGCCCGATGGCGTCATCAATCTCCTCTTCGGGGCCGGCACGACCGTCGGCCACGCTCTGGTCACGCATCGCGACGCGCGCTTCGTGAGCTTGACGGGTTCGGCCGCCACGGGCAAGAGGGTCAGCGTCGCCGCGAGCGCCGACCACCCCAGACGCCGCTGGTTCACGCGGCTGATCCTCGAGCTCGGCGCCAAGAACGCAGTGCTGGTCGACGAGACGGCGGACCTCGAGGCGGCAGCGACCGCCATCGTCGCGGGAGCCTTCAGCTTCCAGGGGCAGAAATGCTCGGCCGGCTCGCGCCTCGTCGTGGTCGATGCCGTCCACGACCGCCTCGTCGAGCGCGTGGTCGCGCTCGCCGAAGCCCTGGTGATCGGCGATCCCGCTGACTTCCGCACGCAACTCGGACCCCTCATCGACCGCGCGGCCGTGCAGCGCGCCTTGGAGTTCGTCGCCATCGGTCGCGGCGAGGGGCGTCTCGCGACCGGCGGTGATCACACCTCGGCTGGCGCGGCCTTCCTCCGACCGACGGTCGTCACCGACGTGCCCAGGACCTCGGCGATCGCGCGCGAGGAGGTCATGGCGCCGATCCTGGCGGTCCTGCGCTGCCGCGACGTCGTCGATGGCTACGCCGTCGTCAACGACAGCCCCGGCGGCCTGACCGGTTCGTTCTTCAGCCGCGACGAAGGTCGCCTCGCTGAAGCGGCCGATCGCATCCACGTGGGCAGCCTCTACCTCAACCGTAAGCCGACGGCCTCGGAAGTCGGATTCCACCCCTTCGGCGGCTTCGGTCTTGCTGGTACCGACGCCAAGGCCGGTGGGCCCGACTACCTCATGCAGTACGTTCAGCCCCAGACCGTATCGCGCTTGACGTGAGTCAGTGGGGTGCCCGCCGTGCTTACCGCTCGGCAGGCACGCCTCGCCAGGCGTACGATTACCAGGAACCGGCCACTCACGCCCGATCGCGTGCGGCGGCGTTGCCTCAGGCGTAGGTGATGCCGACGTTCTTGAGCTGCGAGTAGGTCAGCAAGCCCTCGAGACCCTTGTCGCGCCCGTGGCCACTGCGCTTCATGCCGCCGAACGGGAGCGGCGTGCTCTCCGCGAGACCGTAGCTGTTGACGTAGACCTGGCCTGCCTGGAGGTCGTCGACGAAGCGGAACGCCCGGCTGAGGTCCCGCGTCCATACCGCCGCCAGCAGACCATAGCGTGTCGCGTTGGCAAGCTTCACCGCCATGTCGTCGTCGGTGAAGGGCGTGACCGTGAGGACGGGACCGAACACCTCCTCCTGGAAGAGCGTCGACGTGGCGGGAACATCGTCGAACACCGTCGCGTCGACGTAGAAGCCGGACCGGTCGGGAACGCCTCCCCCGACGAGGGGCCGGAGGCCTTCGTGCCGCGCACGCTCGAGGAAGCCCTCGACGCGCGCTCGCTGGCGCAGCGAGATGAGCGGTCCCATGTCCGGGTCCTCGTGCCAGGGCCCCACACGCAACCGTCGGACCGCCTCCACGACACGCTCCGTCACCGCGCGATGGACCCGTTCGTGGACCAGGAGCCGCGTGCCAGCCGAGCAGGTCTGCCCGGCGTTGACGACGAAGGACTTGACGATCACGGGGATGGCGCGATCGAGGTCGGCGTCATCGAGGACGATCTGCGGCGACTTGCCGCCGAGCTCGAGGTGAAGCGGGATGACGTTGTCACTGGTGAGCCTGGTGACGGCCGCGCCGGTCGCAACGGAACCGGTGAAGGTGAGGTGATCGATCTGCGGGTGTGAGGCGAGCGCCGCTCCCGCCTCGCTCCCCAAACCGGTGACGACGTTGATCGTGCCGGCGGGAAAGCCCGCCTCGGTCAGCAGGTCGGCCAGCGCAAGGCAACTGAGACTGGCATCCTCAGCGGGCTTGAGGACCACCGCGTTGCCCATGGCCAGCGCGGGCACCACACCCCTGGTGGCCAGATGGAAGGGGAAGTTCCACGGGACGATGTGGGCGCTGACGCCCCAGGGAACCCGCTGCGTGTAGTCGAGCGCACCGGGCTCGACGGGGATGGTGTAGCCATGCATCTTGTCGACGGCGCCGGCGCAGTAGTCGAGGAACTTCGCGCCGGACATGACATCTCCACGCGCTTGGCTCAGAGGCTTGCCGACGTCGCGGGACTCGATTGCGGTGAGCTCGTCGAGACGCTCACGGACGAGGTCGGCCGCGCGCCGCAAGAGCGCTGCCCGCGCCGAGGGGCGCAGCCGGCGCCAGGCAGGATCGTCCGCTGCCTGACGTGCAGCAGCGACGGCGGCCTCGATCTCGGCTTCTCCGCCGCGCGGGATCCGGCCGATGGTGGCGCCGGAGGCGGGGTCGACGACGTCGAGCCATTGGCCGTCGTGTGGGTCGAGCGGCGTGCCGCCGACGTGCATCGGCACGTCGCCGACGTGATGATTGGCTTGGCGAGCATCAGGCATCGACGAACCCTCCTTCGCTGCGCGCCAGTTCGACGTGGCGCTTCGCTTCCAGCGTCGCCCGCGCGCGCCCTTCCAGGTCGCTGCCGAACGAACGGTCTTGCACCTCGAGCAGCACGTCGCCCCCATAACCGATGGCCTCCAGGGTGCGCCAGAATTCGGCCCAGTCGATGCTGCCCAGTCCAGGGATCTTGGGGTGATGCCAACCGAGGCCCATCACGCCGCGTTCGTAGAGGCGTTCCTGGTCGATCTTCTCGTCCTTGATCTGGACGGTGACCAAACGATCGGCGAACTCGCGTAGAGCGCGCAGGTGGTCGATGCCGAGCCACAAGAGGTGGCTGGGATCGAACACGAGCCCGAAGTTCGCGCTGCCGATCCGGTCGAACATCTCACGCCAGATGGCCGGCGTCGTGGTGAGGTTGAGACCGCCCGGCCATTCACGGTCGCTGAAGAGCATCGGGCAGTTCTCGGTCCCGACCCGGATGCCGAGGCGCTCGGCATGCGCGATGAGCGGGATCCAGGTTGCCTCGAAGAGGGGCCAGTTCTCGTCGACCGTGCGCTTCGGATCGCGGCCGACATACGTGTTCATGATGGGTACTCCCAGGTCGGCCGTCGCCTCCATCACGGTGCGGATGTGGGCGATCGCCGCCGAGCGGACGTCTTCGTCGTCGGTGAGGGGATTCGCGTAATAGCCGAGGCTGGCGATGCGCACCCCGGTGTCGCGAGCGAGTCGTTGAAGGCGCCGCACGGCTGCGGCATCGAGGGCGTCGACATCGATGTGCGTGACCCCGCCCGAACCGGCTGGCCAGCACATGAGTTCGACGCAGTCGAAACCGTGCTCCGCAGCGAAGCGCAGCACGCCGTCCACGGGAAGGTCTCTTAGGATGAGACTCACGAACCCCAACTGCATGACGTCATCCCTTCCTCAACGCCCGCGTTCGGCGGTGTCGAAGCCTACGTCGGCACACCGGCGGCCCGGTCCACGGCGACAGCTTCGCGAGCTTATGATATGTTACCAGACACGTCAGAGCATCGACCGGCTTCAGTGTGGCTTCCGGGATAGGAGACACGTTCCACGGTGCGATGCTCCGACGAGCCGAGAGGAGCAACGCATGCCCACCCCCCATCGCACGAACAGCAGGCGGTTCGGTCCGAGCCGCCTCGTCGGTGCGCTCCTGCTAGCCCTCGGTGCCATCGCCGGGGCCCACGCACAGGGGAGCCCGGCCGAGGTGAACCGCGGCGGAACCGTCGTCGTCGGCATCTCCACCGACCCACCTGTGCTCGATACCTTGCACGGCAACTTGCAGGTGACGCGGGTGACTGCACAGATCTGCGAGAACCTCGTCGCCGAGGACCCGGCGTCAGCGGGCTCGACCTTCTCCGGCATGGTGCCCGGACTTGCCGCACGTTGGGACGTCTCAGACGACGGACTGGTGTACACCTTCCACCTGCGCCAGGGCGTCGTCTTCAGCGACGGCACACCGTTCGACGCCGACGCCGCGGTAGCGAACTTCGACAGGGTCTTGAACCCCGACTCGCCGTACTTCTCCCCGGAAGCCTCTGGGCACGCGCAAGCGGGGCGCCTGCTCGCATCCGTCGCGACCTACGAGGCTGTCGACAGCCACACCTTCGTCGTCACGCTCAGCCGCTTCTTCCCCGACTTCCTCCTCGACCTGCGCCACCGCGTCCTCGGCATCGTCAGCCCAAGCGCGATCGCCGAGCACGGGAACGCCATGAACGGCCAGCATCTCGCATGCACGGGTCCGTTCATGTTTGGGAGCCGGGACGTGGGCACCTCGATCACTCTGGTTCCCAACCCGACGTACTGGGCGGCGGAAGAGCGCGGACCCTACGTCGATCGGCTCATCTTCCAGGTGATCCCAGACGCCTCGACCCGGATCGCTGCACTGCAGCGCGGGGAGATCGACATCGACGTCGAGCTCCCGCCCGAACGCGTGCCCGGACTGATCGCAGACCCGTCGATCACGGTGGCGATGTCGAGCGCCCCGCACGTCTGGTACTGGGGCCTCAACTACCTCTCGCAACCGATGCAGGACGTGCGCGTGCGGCAGGCGATCTGGCATGCCCTGGACACGACCACGATGACCACCACCCTCTACGGCGAGGCAGCCACCCCGATGAACTCGGTGCTGCCGCCAGGCAACCCTGGGTACCGGCCGGACTTCGAGCGCCCACATCCCTACGACCCGGCTGCCGCTCGCGAGCTGCTCCAGCAGGCCGGGTACGGTGACGGACTCGCGCTCACCATCCACGTGCCACTGAGCGGGGGCTCGTACATGGACAGTGTCGCCATGGCGCAGTGGGCCCAGGGCAACCTCGCCGAGGTCGGCATAACCGCGACGATCGAAACCTATGAACTCGGCGCTTGGGTGCCGATCATCATCCAGGGCGCCCCGGAACACGTCGACATGTTCGGCGCGGCCTGGCAGAGCATCGCATACAGCCCGCTGATGCTCGAGTCCCTCTTCCTCTCCACCAACCATCGGCCCAACGGTTTCAACGACACGTGGTACGTCGATCCCGAGCTCGATGAGCTGCTGCTGCAGGCGCGCACCGTGGTCGACATGGATGAGCGTATCGCCGCCTACCGCGAGGCCGAGGACCACCTGCTCGCCGCTGCTGCGGTCGTGCCGGTTGCCCACGATCGGCAGCCACGTGCGCACCGGGCCAACATCCACGGGGTCGCCTTCATCCCCTCGCCCTGGTTCGATCTCACGTCGGTCTGGATCGACTGAGACCGCGTCGGCTTTCCGACATCGTGCGTGACGCCTAGGGTGCAACGATCGGCGTCGTGCGACGAAGGCTGGTTGTAGTAGTGCTCGCCCTCGCGCCACGATCCCGGACGCCGCAGCGTGCCTCGGTGGCGCTGAACGAGGGAGGTCCGTGTTCGTCTACGTCGTTCGCCGCTTGATCCAAACGATCCCCGTGCTCCTTGGCGTCAGCTTGGTCGTCTTCTTCTTGCTGCAACTCGTGCCAGGTGACATCGCCAGCACGCTGCTCGGCCCCGAAGCGTCGCAGGTCGAGGTCGAGGCGCTTCAAGCGCGCCTCGGCCTCGATCAGCCCGTCGCGGTGCAGTATTGGCGGTGGCTCCGCTCTGCCGTGCAGGGCGACCTGGGCATCTCCCTCGAGACGGGCGTACCGGTCGCAGCGCTCGTCATGGATCGCCTGCGCAACTCGTTGATCCTCGTCGTGACCGCGATGACGCTTGCGACCGTCGTCGGCGTGATCGTCGGCGTCGTCTCCGCAGTCCGGCCCGGGTCGTTGTTCGATCGAGCCGGCATGCTCTTCGTCCTGTTCGGCAACAGCATGCCGGCCTTCTGGCTCGGCATCCTGCTGATCCTCGCCTTCTCCCTGGAGCTTCGTTGGTTCCCCGTGAGCGGTATGTACTCCATCCGCGGCGACCGCGGTCTGCTCGACCTGCTGCACCACCTGGTCCTGCCATCCGTCACGCTTGGCATCCTGTCGATGGCTATCGTCGCTCGGATGACGCGTTCCGGCATGCTCGAGGTGCTCTCACAAGACTACGTGCGCACTGCTCGGGCGAAGGGCCTGCGCCAAAGCCGCATCGTCGCGGGGCATGCCTTGCGTAACGCCCTTCTGCCCGTCGTCACGGTCGTCGGCCTCCAGTTCGGATATAGCCTGGGTGGCGCGGTCCTCACCGAGACGGTGTTCGCCTGGCCTGGCCTCGGCTACCAACTGTTCAGAGCCATTGCATCGCGTGACCTTCCCGTCGTGCAGGGAAGCCTGTTGATCATCGCCAGCGCCTTCGTTCTCATCAACGTCGCGGTCGACGCGCTCTACTCGGTGCTCGACCCGCGCATCCGACTCTCGTGAGCGCGTCGCCCGTAGCGACCACCGATCGCTCGCGCCGGCCCGTCCCGCGTGCGCTACGTGACCCAGCTGTGATCGTCTCGCTGCTGGTCCTGATCGTGGTCGTGGGTGTTGCCGCCATCGGCCCCACCCTGCCGGGCCTCGATCCCTACGCGATCCGCCCGCAGCTGCGCTTCGCCGCACCAGGCACCGGAACGTACGTGCTTGGGGGTGACGAGTTGGGCCGTGACGTGTTGGCCAGGCTCGTGCACGCCACACGCCCCTCGCTGGTCATCGGGTTCGCGCCAACCTTCCTCGGCCTCGTCATCGGAGGGTTCTTGGGGCTTCTAGCGGGCTACTTCGGAGGCGTCATCGACGACGTGCTGATGCGCATCCTGGAGGTTGCCCTCGCCTTCCCCTCGATTCTCCTCGCGATCGGCATCGCCGCCGCGATCGGTCCAAGTCTGACGAACATCGTGATCTCGCTCTCGGTGATCTGCGTGCCGTTCTTCGCTCGAGTCGTGCGGGCCTCGGTCATCTCGGTTCGCAGGCTCGAGTTCGTCGTCGCCTGCGAAGCGCTTGGCGCTACGCACGCGCGCACCCTCGCACGGCACATCCTGCCGCAGGTCCTGTCGCCGCTCATCGTCATGGTCTCGATCCAAGCCGGCCGCATGATCCTGATGGGTGCCGGGCTCAGCTTCCTCGGGCTCGGTATCCGGCCACCCGATCCCGACTGGGGTGCGATGCTCAGCAGTGGGCAGCGCTTCCTCTCGGTGGCGCCGCACGTCGCTACCATCCCTGGCCTCGTGATCTTCGTCGTCACCGTCTGCTTGAACGTCGTCGGTGACGCTTTGCGCGACGTGCTCGATCCGCGTCGGGTCACCGGTGGTGGCGTGTGACGACGCGTCGTTTGCGCCGCAGCGTGTCACGACCGACACGCGGAGGTACTTCATGATCCCCGAACCAGCGCGAACCGTGCACACCGTCAGCCGCGTCTTGAAGCCTTGGGCGAAGCAGCATCGTAGCGCGTCGCCGTTGTTCGTCCGTGGCGAGGGTTGCCAGTTGTTTGACGACGAGGGTCGCAGCTACCTCGACTTATCGGCAGGACTGGTGGCCGTCAACCTCGGTCATGCCCATCCACGTGTCGTCGAGGCGATGCGGGAGCAGGCCGAGCGAGTCTGCTTCGTGTCGCCTGCCCTGCGGAACGATGCGCGTGAGCGGTTGGCGGAGCGGCTGGCGCGGTTGGCGCCGTGGCCCGAAGGAGCGCGGACGTTCTTCACGACGGGTGGCGGTGAGGCGAACGAGGACGCCGTCAAGATGGCACGGATGATCACCGGTCGGCACAAGGTCCTGACGGCCTATCGTTCGTTCCACGGCAGCGCGCCTGGCGCGGGCACGCTCACGGGTGAGGACCGGCGCTGGGCGAACGAGCCCGGCATGCCCGGTGTGGTGCGGTTCTTCGCGCCGTATCCGTACCGGTCGCCTTTCGGCGTACGTGACGCCGAGGCCGAAACCCGCGCCGCGTTGGCGCACCTCGAGCTCGTGCTCGAGCACGAGGGTGCGGCCCGCGTGGCGGCGTTGGTGCTGGAACCGGTCGTCGGGACGAACGGAGTGATCGTCTACCCACCGGGCTACCTCGAGGGCGTTCGCGCCATCACGGAGCGGCATGGGATCGTGCTCGTCTTCGATGAGGTAATGACCGGATTCGGACGCGTGGGCGCGGCCTTCGCTGCGCAGCGCTTCGGTGTGACGCCCGACATGATCACGATGGCGAAGGGGATCGCGAGCGCGTACGTGCCGCTGGGTGGCGTCTTGGTGCGCGAGTCGCTGGCCCGGCACTTCGATGACGTGCCGCTGATGTGCGGTCACACCTACGCGGGCCATCCGCTGGCGGTCGCCGTGGCGGATGCGGCGCTCGCGGCGATGGAGCAGGAGGGCCTGCTGGAACGAGCCCGGGAGCTGGACGGCTGGCTGCGCGCGGCGTTCGCGCCGCTCGCCGCGCGGCACGAGGTGATCGGCGACGTGCGCGGGCTGGGGGCGTTCTTCGGTATCGAGTTCGTTCGTGATCGCGCCACCAGGGAGCCGCTGGTGGCGTGGTATGGCGGCGTCAACACACCGATGGAGCGCCTGATTGCGGCGCTACGGGAGCGCGGCGTGGTGGCGTTTGGGCGCTACAACGTCGTGCTGGTGACGCCACCGCTCGTGATCGAACGCGATGCCATTGCCCACGCCGCGGCCGTGCTGGACGAGGCGCTGGCGGCAACCGACCTCCTCACGACGTAACCTGCGTAGGCCTGACCGAGCAGCGATGCCGATAGCGCGCCGTCGGAGACGACTGCGGGGGCCCTGACGGGGCCCCACGTCGACGACGCTCACGAGGTTCGCGCGCACACGAGGCTCGTGTCCGCTCGTGCAGAGCGGCGAGTCGCCGGCGCCTCCCCCTGTCGCCCGCGTGGTTGGCCGCGTCTGCGGACTCGGTCTCTGACGGAGCGGGCCTGTCGGACGTCAGCACGGGTACTGGGCCACGCCGGCAGCGTCCAGCGCACGTGAGCACTCGCAGCCCTGGCACCCACCAACGGCGATTGCTGTCACTTCGCGGACGTTCGTCTGACGCTAGACCAGCCCCGCGCTCAGGTTAGAAGCGAATCCATTCACGACCAGGGCACGCGACTCGAGCAGGTGTTTTCGCATGCCGCGCTCGGCGCCGAGCGCGTCACCGGCCTCGAGCGCAGCGAGGATCGAGCGATAATCCGGAAACTCCTCATGCGCAGGCGCCATACTCGACCGATTCGCATACAACAACCGCACCGAATGATCGTACAAACGCGAC
>PWQI01000207.1 GCA_003556805.1 Trueperaceae bacterium
CCCGGGTCCAGACCAACATGGTCTACGCGCACGTGGGCGACGCGGCCGTGTTCTCAGACGCGTTGCGCGCCGACGGGGTGCTCGTCAACGCGATCGGCTCGGGCAGCGTGCGCTTCGTGACCCACGCCGACCTGCGCGAGGGCGACGTGGAGCGGGCGTTGGCCGCCGCGGAGCGGGTGGCGTCGGCGCTCGCCGCCGTCCGGGTCTGACGTGGGCGTGACGATGGTCGGCGACCCGCCGCCCACGCTCGCCGTCCTGCTCGCCCACCCCGCCGGTCACAGCCTGAGCCCCGCGATGCACGGCGCCGCGTTCGCCGCCGCCGGCATCGCGGGGCGCTACGAGGCGTGGGACGTTGCGCCGGAGGCGCTTCCGGCTGCCCTCGAGCGGCTGCGGCAGAGCCCCACGCTGCTCGGCGCCAACGTCACGGTGCCGCACAAGGAGACGGTGCTCCGCCTCCTCGACGCGCTCACGCCCGAGGCCGAGCGCCTCGGCGCGGTCAACACCATCGTCCGGCGCGACGATCGCTTGCTGGGTCACAACACCGACGCCATCGGCCTCGCCGCGGCGCTGGCCGGGCTCGCGCGGCCGCCGGGACCCGGGCGCGCCGTGGTGCTCGGCGCGGGCGGCGCCGCCCGCGCGGCGGTCGCCGTCTTGCTGCAGGCGGGCTGCTCCGTACGCGTCCACAACCGCACGCACCCGCGCGCGGAGGCGCTCGCCGCCGCCATGCGTCACGTCGGGACCGTCGTGGCCATCGGCGCCGAGGCGCTGCGGGAGGCCATCGCCGAGGCCGATTGGCTCGTCAACACCACCAGCGTCGGCATGCACGGTGGACCACCCGGCAGCCCGGTACCGGAGGGCGTCTTGCCGGCGTCGGGGGCGGTGATCGACCTCGTCTACCGGCCGCGTCCCACGCCGCTGCTGGCGGCAGCCGCCGCGGCGGGCCTCGAGACGCAGGACGGGGTGGCGATGCTGGTGCACCAGGGAGCGGCGTCGTTCACGGCCTGGACGGGACGCGAGGCGCCGCTGGCGGCCATGTTCGGTGCCGTCGAGCGCGCGCTCAGCGCCGCGACTGCTTGACGGCCTTCGCGAGGGCGGACAGCAGCACCACGCTCCGCCCCCGCGGCGCCTGCGCCGCCAGCAGGCGCTCTTGTCCGAACCGGACGACGGCCAGCGCGGCGCGCTCGCCCTCCACCGCCAGGTGGCTGACCGTCCCGGCGCTCGGTCGGACCGCCTCCAGGAGCGCGACGGCCGCCGTGAACGCGGCCAGACCGTCACCGTGGACGTCGGCGGGTTGCTCGGTCAGCGCGTACCCCACCGCGATGCCGGTGGCGTCGGGACACGCGGCCGCGACGCTCTCCAACAGGCCCAGGTCGCGGCGCTGCTCGTCGATCAGGCGGGTGGCCTCGGTCAGCGCGGTCGCCGTCGCGACGTGGACGGTGCGGCGGCTCGGGTTGCGGTACGGCAGCACCTGGAAGTCGACCGCGCCCAGGTCGAGCAGGCGTCCGAGGCCACGCACGCCGATGGTCTCGATGTCGCCAGCGCCGACGTGCACGGCGTGCTCCAGCTGGCCGCCCGCGAGGTACACGCGCCCGACCATGCCACCAGCGAGCGCGATGACGGCGCTCGCATCGGTCACCGCCAGCATCTCGATCAGGTCGGCGAGCGACACGAGGTCGGTGCGTCCCTCGAGCGGGAGGTCACGAACGGCGGGAGCGGGAACGTCCCACAGGCTGCGCGTCGTCGGGCGAGGCAGCTCGGTGTCGACGGGCGGGAACGCCACGATGGCGTCGGGCCGCTGGCCCGAGGATCCGACACCGGACGCGTCGTTGAGCGCGATCACGTAGAACGGTACGGCGGGCGCGATCCGGCGGCTCCAAGCGAGGAAGCCGCCGGCGCTGGCACCCCGGAGGTAGCTGTCGCAGAAGACGGCAGAGAAGGGCCGTTCGCGGAGGTGGTCGAGGGCGGAGGCGACGTCGCCGTAGGCCTCGACCTGCCAGCCCACCCGTTGGAGCGCGTGTTGCATGGCCGTGCGGCGGTGATGCATGGTGGCGACGAGGACCGCCGCAGATTCGCTCACGTCCTCGAGTGTACGTGGTGCGGCCGCGACCTTCTGTGGGCCGCTTCTCGGGCGTGCGTGGGAGCGTTGGTAGACTCGCGCGTGCGCGTCGCGATCCTGGCCGACATCCACGGCAACCTACCCGCCCTCGAGGCCGTGCTGGACGATGTGGAGAGGCACCACGTCGACCGCGTGGTGGTCAACGGCGATCTCGTCAACCGCGCGCCGGAGGGTGTGGCCGTGGTGGAGCGCGTCCGCGCGGCCGGCGCCGACCTCACGCTCGGCAACCACGACGACCTCATGCGCGCGCTCGTCGAGCGCGACGCCACGATCCCCGAGGCGTTCCACGTCGATCCGTTCTGGGAGGCGAACCGTTGGTGTGCGCGGGAGCTGGCGACGAGCGGCGCGCTCGCGACGCTGCGCGCCGCCCCGATGACGGTGCGCATCGCTCCGACGGGAGCGCCCAGCGTCTTGATCAGCCACGGCAGCCCGCGCCACTTCCGCGAGGGCTACGGCCGCTACCTCTCCGCCGAGATGGTCTCCGAGATCAGTGAGATGCACCCCGCCGACGTGCTCGTCGGTTCCCACACCCATCACCCCATGCTGAAGCGCTGGGGTCGCGTGACCGTCATCAACACCGGGGCCGTGGGCGTCCCGTTCAACCGCGACGCCCGCGCCCAGTACTTGCTCCTCGAGCTCGCCTCGGGCGCTTGGCGACCGGTCTTCCGCCGGGTGGCCTACGACGTGTCGAAGGCGTTGGCCGCGTTCGGGCGCGGTGACTACCTGGCGCGTGGCGGGCTGCTCGCGCGGCTGTTCCACGACGAGATCCGCGACGCGCGCTCGTACCTCGTGCCGTACCAGATGTGGGCCGCCGAGCGGGGCGAGGCGCTGGGCGAGACCAGTTGGGAGCGCTACGCGGCGCTCCATCCCGAGCGCTTCGAGCCCACCCAGCCGTGGCCGCTCGAGACCGCCAGCGTGGCGTTGGACGACACATGACGCCCCCGGCGGGCGAGCGTTGGCGGCGCTGGGACCGCATGCTCGTCGCCGTACGCGGCGGCTGTCCGGCCTGCGGCGGTCCGGGTGCCTTCCGCAGCCTGTACGCGCTCCGTGAGCGCTGCCCCCACTGTGGCGTGCGGTTCGAGCGCGACGCGGGGTCGTGGCTGGGCGCGGCGGTCATCGCGTACGGCTTCACCATCGTGGTGTTGGCGCTCGTCGGCTGGTGGCTCGTGGCGCGCGCCGGCGGCCTCGGCGCCGGCTTGGAGTGGTGGCTCGTCGCGGCGGGGGTGACGACGGTCCTGCTCGTCTACCGCCCGGTCAAGGGCTGGTGGACGTGGTGCATGTGGGTGGCCGGCTGGGTCCATCGCGACGGTGAGGACCCCGAGCGCAGCTCGTGAGGCCCCCTGTGCCGGACCGCGCGTTGACCGTCGGGCTCGTCCTGGGCGTCACCGTGATGGCGTTCGGCGCGCTGGCCGTCGTGACCGTCGCGCCCCGCATCCCCGCCGAGCTCGGCGGCTTCGACCGCTACGGCTGGCTGTTCTCGGCCAACTTGCTCGCCACCTTGGTCGGCACCGTGTGGGGCGGTGTGCAGGCGGATCGGCACGGACCGAGCCGCGCCTTCCTCACGGGCCTGGGGGCCGTGATCGCTGGATCGGCGCTCGCGGCGGTGGCACCGACCATCGACGTCGTCGTCGCGGGGCGCGTGCTGCAGGGACTGGGGTCGGGCTCGGTGGTCACGTGCATCTACGTCGCCGTCTCGGTCGCGTACCCGGACGCCGCGCGAGCCCGCGTGCTGGCACTGCTCTCGAGCGCCTGGGTGCTGCCGGCGCTGATCGGTCCGGCTGCCGCCGGCGCCGTCGCCGAACTCGCCTCGTGGCGCTGGGTCTTCGCCGCGCTCGTGCCGCTCGCCGCGGTCGTCGCGGTCCTGACCGTCCCGAGCTTCCTGGCGCTGAGCGCTCGTCCCGCCCGCCGGCAGGTCGAGGCGGCGCAGGCGCGCGGGACGCGCGCGGATCGCCGCGTGCTGGTGTCGCTCGCGCTGGCGCTCGGCATCGGCGCGGGCCTGTGGTCGGTGTCGGCGGGTGCGCCGGCTGCGCTCCGGTGGCTCGTCGCCGCGCTCGCGCTGAGCATCGCGATCCCGAGCCTCGCGCGCCTGACACCCATCGGCACGCTCCGCCTGGCGCCCGGCCTGGCGTCGGCGGTCGCCGCGCGTGGTCTGCTGTTCGCGGGCTTCATCAGCGTGGAGGTCTACCTGGCACTGATGCTCACGGAGGCGCTGGGGCTGTCGTCCACGGTGACGGGGCTCGTCATCGCCACGGGCGCGCTGGTGTGGACGGCGGGGTCGTGGACGCAGGCGCGGCTCGAGCACATGCGCGACGCGGCGCAGTCGGCCGGTTGGGGTCGGACGCTGGGGTTGAGGCGCGACCTGCGCGTTCGCATCGGCGTCGCAGTGCTCGGCCTCGGCGTGGCGACCCAGATCGTGGCGCTCGCGTTCGCGCCGAACCAGGTGCTCGCGTTCCAGGGGGCTGCGGAGCCGGGCGTCGCCCTGCTGGTCGCGTTGATGGGTTGGGCGCTCGCCGGCCTCGGCATCGGGTTCGCCCACGCCAGTTCGAGCGTGCTCGCGTTCGAGCGCGCCGAACTCGAAGGCGTCGAGGCGGGCGCGGTGTCGTCCGCGCTCCAACTCTCCGACGGCGTCGCGGCCGCCTGCGCCACCGGCGTGGCTGGCGCGTTGCTGGCGCTGCTCACCCCCCAGGCCGGTCTGGCGGTCGGCCTGGCGGCCGCCTACGGTGTCGGCGCGGCGGCGGTCGGGCTCAGCCTGCTCGCCGCGTGGCGGATCGGCGCTCCGCCAGCGCGTTCCAGCCAAGCAGCACCGTGATGATCGTGAAGGCGACGCCAGCGAGGAACGGGATCGTGACGAAACCGAACCAATCGATGTACTGCACGGTGCAGGGCACGCCGCCGCGGCAGACCGTCGGGGGCGCGAGCTCGGGGATGCGCTGGATCAGGTAGTGGTACCAGGAGGTGCCGAGCCCGACCACGGCCAGGGGCAGACCGTAGCGCCAGGCGCGCTCGTCGCGCGTGAACACGCCGACGCCCAGGATCACGACGAGCGGGTACATGTAGATGCGTTGCCACCAGCACAGCGGGCACGGGACGAACAAGCGCACCTCGGAGAAGTAGAGGGAACCGGTGGTGGCGACGATCGCCACCAGCCACGCCAGGTAGGTCCGCGCCAGGGACCGTGTCATCGCTGCGGACGCCGGTGTGCCGTCAGGGGAGCGCCGCGTCGACGGCGCGTCGGACCTCGGCCAGGGTCGCGGACGCCAGGACTGTGTCGTTGACGACCACCGAGGGCGTGCCCCGGAGGTTCAGGTCGGTCGCCGTGGTGCGGTCGGCCCGGACGGTCGCCAAGCTCTCGTCGCCGGCAAGGCACGTCCGGAACGCCGCCTCGTCGATGCCCGGCGCGTAGGTGAGCGCGAGCTCCTCGGCGCGGCGTGCCGTGGAGAGCTCGCCTTGGGCGCGGTACAGCGGCGATTTCATGTCCCAGAACGCGTCGTTGCTCTGCTCGGCCACGCACACGCCGATCCGTGCGACGTGGTCCGAGGCCGGTCCCAGCACGGGGAAGTGGAAGAACACCAGCCGCGCCTGGCCGGTGTCGACGTACTCCCGTTTGACGTCGGGCAAGACGCTGGCGTCGAACTGGCCGCAGGCAGGGCAGCGGAAGTCCTCGAAGATCGCGATGGTGACCGGTGCGTCGGCGGCGCCGAGCGAGGGTCGGCCACTGATGTCGAACTCGGCGGCCTGCGAGCCGAGCCGCGGAACGATCAGGAGCGCGGCCACGACCAGCACCGCCAGGGCGAGCGTCGCGATGGTGAGCTTCTGCGGTGTCATGCGCGCGAGTCTACTCCGTTCAGCGTGAGGACGCCGTCTCGGGCGTCAGAAGCCGGGGTGGTGATCGATGCCATGGAACGCCTCCAGGAACGTGCGCTTGCCCTCGAAGTCGAGGTCGTCGAAGCGTTGCATACGCGTCCAGGCCGTGAGGACGTAGGTGGCGTCGAGCTCCTCGCGCGGCACGATCACCGTGCGCGGCCAGCGGGTGCCGACGACCTCTTCGAGGGCGGAGGCGCGCTCGACGTTCTCGTCCGGCGTGCCCGAGCGGTACCACAGGATCACGCCGCCGTCTTCCATGTTGTGCACGAGCTCCTGGTCGTGGGGCGGATCGTCGAGGAACGTCCCCCACGGCGCCAGGTGTGGCGTGTGCCAGCCTGAGGTGGGCGGCTCGGTGTTGTAGGCGGGGGTCGACGCGCCGAGCGACACGTGTACGTTGCCTTGGCTGCGGAAGCGCTCGCCGGGGAGGTTCGCCTCGCGGTAGCCGTTGACGCCAACCTGGATCCCCACCAGCAGCAGCACGCCGCCGATGCCGATCAACCACGGCCAGGGGTTGCCGCGCCGCTTCGGCGTGCGCCGGCCGGGCTTGCCCTGGGGTTTGTCACTCTTGCTGCCTCGACGCTTGGCCATGGGCTGCAGGGTACGTGACACCCCCGCGCTCGTCGGTATCCTCGTGTGCATGAGTGACGTCGACACTTTCGCAGCCCTCGTCTCGAGCGGCGACGGCGCGCGCCCGCTCGTGCGCGTCGAGCGCCTCGCCGCCAGCGACCTCCCGGATCACGCCGTCACCGTGCGGGTCGAGGCGTCGTCGCTCAACTACAAGGACGCCCTCGCGGCGGCAGGGAGGCCGGGGGTGATGCGGCGCTACCCGGGCACGCCGGGCATCGACGCGGCCGGCGTCGTCGTGGCCTCCAGCGACTCGCGTTGGCGGACTGGCGACGCCGTGATCGTCACGTCGTTCGACCTCGGCATGGGGACGCCCGGCGGCCTTGCCGAGCGCATCCGTGTCCCGGCCGAGTGGCCCGTCGCCATGCCGGCGGGTTGGGACGCTGCGACCGCGATGGGCTTCGGCACGGCGGGGCTGACGGCCGCGTTGGCGTTGGCCAGGCTCGAGGCGGTGGGGGTGACGCCCGCGGCGGGGCCGCTCGCGGTGACGGGCGCCGCCGGCGGCGTCGGCAGTTGCGCCGTGGCGCTGCTCGCGGCGAGCGGGTATCGGGTGATCGCCGTGACCGGTCGCGGCGCGACGGAGGGTGAGCGCCTGCGGGCCCTCGGGGCGAGCGAGGTGTGGTCGCGCGAGCAGCTCGCCGAGGGCACCGAACGACCGCTGCGCAGCGCCGACCTGGCGGGCGCGATCGACGCGGTGGGCGGCGCGCCCCTGGCCCAGGTGTTGACGCGCGTGATGCGCGGCGGCGCGGTCGCCACCGCCGGGACCGTCGCGGGGGCCGAGCTGGCGACCACCGTCTACCCGTTCGCGCTGCGGGGCGTGGCGCTGCTCGGTGTCGACTCGGGCGAGGCCCCTCACGACGCCCGCACGTCGGCCTGGCGGCGCCTCGCGAGTGCTGGCATCGCCGACGCACTGCGCGAGTCGTGGCACGACGTCGCCCTGGCAGAGGTCGAGCCCTGGATGGCAGCGCTGCTCGAGGGTCGTGTCGCCGGGCGCGTGCGCGTGCGCCTTTCGGCGCCCGCCGCCTCGGCATGAGCGCCTGCTCGGCGCACTGGCGCACGGCGCGGTGGCGTCCGCGGTCCTCGCAGGGCACCGACCAGATGGAGCGTCGGCCACCGTGTCGCCCATCGAATGGCCGCGGGGCGGACCGCTGCTAGACTCGTTCTCATGCCGTCATGATCAACGGCGTCGCTTCGCGCGTTGATCGAGGGTCCCGGGCGTCGAGCGCACGGGCCCACGTCCCGAGAGGAGCCACCATGGCCTTCGACCTTCCCGCCCTCCCGTACCCGCACGACGCTCTCGAGCCGCACGTGGACGCTCGCACGATGGAGATCCATCACGGCAAGCACCACGCCACCTACACCAACAACCTCAACGCCGCCCTCGAGGGGCACAGCGAGCTCGCCGGTCGCAGCGTCGAGGACCTGTTGCGCGGCTTCGATGCGCTGCCTGCGGACCTCCAGACGGCCGTTCGCAACAACGGTGGCGGCTTCGTCAACCACAACCTGTTCTGGGAGGTCATGGGGCCGAATGGTGGCGGCGCGCCGAGTGGTGAGCTCGGAGCTGCGATCGACGTCGCCTTCGGCTCCTTCGATGCGTTCAAGGAGACCTTCGCAGACGCGGGAGCCAAGCGCTTCGGCTCCGGCTGGGCGTGGCTGGTGGTCGATGCCGACGGCGCCTTGCAGGTCTACTCGACCGCCAACCAGGACTCGCCGTTCATGTCCGGCCATACGCCGATCCTCGGCCTCGACGTCTGGGAGCACGCGTACTACCTGCACTACCAGAACCGCCGCCCGGATTACATCAAGGCGTTCTGGAACGTCGTGCGGTGGGACGCCGTCGCCGAGAAGTACGCGGCCGCCAAGGGCTGAGCAGCTGTCTCCGTTCGTCGACCCTTGATCGGTGGACCGGCCGGCGCCCGCGTGGCGCCGGCCGGTTCCGTGTCGGCCCGTGCCCAGCCGACGCTCGGAGGCTCAGGCGCTGAGCTCTACCGTCGGGCATGGCCATCCCACGGACGCCCGGAGGGCGCGACCAAGCGCTCGACCGCGTGCTCACGATCGCGCTGGTCGCCGGCTGTCTGGCCGTCGCCGCGGCGGCGGGCCTCCCGCGCCTGGCGCCGCGGGCGGAGGCGCCGGCCGCCGTCCAGCCCGATCTCACGGTGCACGTCCACGGCGAGGTCGTGCGCCCCGGCACCTACGCGCTGCCCTGGGGCGCCCGCGTCGCCGACCTCGTTGAGGTGGCCGGGGGGCTGACCGCGGACGCCGACCCTGGGCTCGTGACGGCGGCCGCCGTCCTCACCGACGGCCGCACCGTGGTCGTGCCCGGGCGGCGGGCGCCCGAGGGTGAGATCGGCCGCGTCGACGTCAACACCGCCTCGGAACGACTGCTGACCACGCTCCCCGGCATCGGGCCCGTGACCGCACGGCGCCTGATCGACGGACGCCCCTACCACGCGCTCGAGGACCTCCTGCGGGTGCCAGGCATCGGCCCAGCGCGTCTCGAGGCGCTGCGCCCGCGCGTCACCCTGTGATCCACGTGAGCGCGCCGTTCCCGCACCCTCACGTGGCCTGGTCGGTGCCGGCCGCGCTCGCTGCGCTCGTCGCGGCAACGCTCACCACCGCGGCGCCGCCCGCGATCGGGGCCGGCGCCGTGCTCGGCTGGAGCCTGGCGCTGGGCCTGGCGGCCGTCCTCGCCCGCGCGGGGTCGGCAGCCGCCCTCGGGCGGGCACTGCTGGCGGCGTGCCTGGGCTTCGGCGCCACGGGTGCGCACGGGCTCGCCTGGTCGCAGGCGGTGGACCCGTGGTCGGCGGCGCTCGGCACGAGCCTCCGCGTCGAGGGCACCGTCGATGGTCGGCGCCTGGTCGTGCCCGGCAAGCCCGCGCTGCTGCTGCGCGGCGCTCCCCTCCCGAACGGCCGGGTGGTCGTCGATGGGGTGATCGAGGAGCTCGCCCAGCGGCGCAACCCGGGAGGCTTCGACGAGGCGGGCTTCTGGCGGCGGCGCGGCGTGCGCTTCGCCGTGCGCGTCGAGCAACGCCACGCACATGCCGCTCCGAGCGGCTTGCTGGGCGCGCGCGCGGCGCTACAGGCTGGCGTCACCGAGGGTCTGCCGCCGCGCGTCGCCGCGCTGCAGCAGGCGCTCACGCTCGGCATCCGGCACGATCTCGGCGAGCTCCGCGGGCTGTTCGCGGCAGCTGGCATGGCTCACGTGTTGGCGCTCTCGGGGCTGCACGTCGGCGTGCTGGCCGGCGCGGTCGCCTTGCTGGTGCGCCCCCTCGGTCGCCGCCGCGGGGGACTGGTGGTGCTGCTGGTGGTGGCGGCGTACGTCGCGCTGGTCGGCCCGGGACCGAGCGTCGTGCGCGCCGCGATCATGGTGGGCGTCCTCGTGGTCGCGCGCCTGGCCGAGGTGCCATCGGCACCGCTAGGCGCCTCCCTCGCCGCCGCCGCCCTGGTGTGCCTGCTGGTGACGCCGGCGTGGGTCGGTGACCTCGGCTTCGTGTTGTCGTTCGCCTCGGTGGCCGGGATCGTGCTGCTGGCCGGCCCGGTCCTGCGGTGGACGCGCGAGGCGCCGGCCGAGCGCAGGAAGAGCGCGCTCGACGGGCGCTTCGCGTTTCGCTGGACGATCGCCGCCCTGGCCACGAGCGGCGCCGCGCAGGCGGCCACGGCGAGCGTGGTCGCTGGGGGGTTCGGTGCGGTGCCGCTCGCGGCGCCGCTCGTGAACCTCGTGGCGGTTCCGCTGGCGTCGGCCCTCGTGCCCCTGGGCGCGCTCGCCGGGCTGGCCGGCGTGGTGCACCCAGCGCTCGCACTCGCGATCAACGCCGTGGTCCGGCCGCTGGCCGAGGCGTTGCTCGCCGTCGCGGATGGCGCCGCGCGCCTGCCCTCGCTGCCATGGGGGGCGATCGGCAGCGAGGGGCATGCGTTGGCCGGACTGGCACTGGCGGGCGTCGCGCTGGCCCTGCACGGCGCCCTCAGGTGGCGCTCGGCGTGGCTGGTCGTCCTCGCGGCCGGCGCTTTGGCGTGGGGCCTACCCGACCGCCACGGGTTGCCCGAGGTGATCGTGCTCGACGTCGGTCAGGGCGACGCGATCATCGTGAGGCTCGGCGGCGGTGCGGCGATCCTGGTCGACGCGGGCGGCGTCACCTTCGGCGGCACCGACCTGGGGGAGCGCGTCGTGGTGCCGGCGCTGCGCGCCCTCGGCGTGTGGCGCTTGCCCCTGGTCGTCGCGACGCACCCTGACCTGGACCACGTCGGCGGCATGCCGGCCGTGTTGGGAGCACTCGCCGTCGGCGAACTGTGGGTGGGACATCTGGAGCCCGAGCGTCCGGCCTGGCAGGCCGTGGAGCACGCAGCCCGGCAGCGCGGCGTCCCGATACGCGCGGTCCGACGCGGGGAGCACGCCGCGATCGGACCGCTGCGCGTCGACGTCCTGCACCCCACCCACGTACCCATCGGCGAGGGCAACGCCGACAGCGTCGCACTGCTGCTGCGGTACCGCGGCGCCCCCTGGCTCCTCCTCCTGGGCGACGTCCCGATCGATGTCGAGCGAGACCTCCCCGTGCCGCCGACGCCGCTGTTGCTCGCGCCGCATCACGGCTCGGCGACGAGCACCGGAGCGGATCTCCTCCGGGCTGCGCAGCCGCGCGTCGTGCTGATCTCGGTCGGCAGGAACCGCTACGGCCACCCCGCAGCCGACGTGTTGGCCAGGCTCGAGACGGCAGGCGTGCCGGTCGTCGCCACGCGTGATCACGGAGCGCTGCGGGCACATCCGTCGCGGGTCTGTGTGCGGACTGAGTTGTCGCGTCCTGGAGCGGGTGTGCCGGGGACGTGCTAGCCTGGTCACGGTGTTCGAAGTCGTGCGCGTGATGTCGCAACACGGTCCGGTCAGGGTCGAGCTCGCGAAGTGGCACGGGCGCCTCGTGGTCGTGAAGCGGCTGACTGGCGTCTCGCCCGAGGCGATGCGGCGCTTGGAGCGTGAGGCCGCCGTGGCCCGCAAGCTCGACCATGAGAACGTGGTGCC